>CAZJVM010000018.1:0-46380 GCA_964549305.1 uncultured bacterium | reverse complement strand
TTTGGCGGGTTCAGAATTTGGATGCAAGGCAAGGAAGTGAACGATGAGCAAGTCCGAAGCATACTGTTTTGTATGTGAGGATTTGCAAAGAGTTAAATGACGATGCATGGCGCCAAATACTGAACCCGCTCCTAGTGTTTGAAATGGCGTATAGAAGTAAACACCATAGCAATCCCATGCTCATCACAAGCCTGAATCACCTCTTCGTCACGCACTGAGCCGCCGGGCTGGATTATGGCAACAACTCCCGCTTTTGCCGCCTCGTCTATTCCGTCCCTGAAAGGAAAGAAAGCATCTGATGCGAGAAGGCATCCTTCGGTGGGAAGGTTCGCCTTCATCTTCGCTATCTTTACGGAATCGACCCTGCTCATCTGTCCCGCGCCTACGCCGACCGTTTGATCTTTGTTAGCAAAAAGAATTGCATTGGATTTAACATTCTTCATTATCTTCCAGGCGAACATAAGCCCTTCAAGTTCCTCTTCTGTCGGTTTCCTTTTTGTGGGAACTGTAACGGAATTTTTGTCAACCTTATGAACATCTCTCTCCTGAATGACCAAACCACCGAGCACTCTCTTGATGTCGGGCATCGACGCTCTGCGTTTCTTCGCTTCTTCAAAATCCAATGTAAGAAGACGGATATTCTTCTTTGTCGTCAAAATATTCAAAGCTCCTTCGGAAAAGGAAGGCGCTATTATCGCCTCTACAAAGAGTTTCGAAATTTCACCGGCGGCATCTTCATCAACTTCCCTGTTTATGGCAATGATACTTCCGAATGCCGAAACAGGATCAGTCGCAAGCGCCTTTACATAGGCATCTTTCACTGAAGTCTTGGAAACTGCGGCGCCGCAGGGATTGGTATGTTTGATTATGGCAACTGCAATCTCATCGAATTCGAGCACAACGGAAAGAGCACCGTCAACATCCACGATGTTATTGAAGGAAAGCTCTTTACCGTGAAGCTGTTTTATGTCGGCTATGCCTCCCCTCTCTCCCGAAACCTTATAAAAAGCGGCTTTCTGATGGGGGTTTTCACCGTAGCGAAGTTTCTGAATTTTTTTCACTCCGATGCCGAATTCTTCAGGAAAAACTTCCTCTTTGGCATCTGACTTCAGGGGATTGAAATAATTTGAAATAACCGAATCATAACGCGCAGTATGGGAAAAAGCCTTTGCGGACAAGTCAAAAGAAGTGCTTTCGGAAAGTCCTCCGTTATTCTTTTTAAGCTCATCGAGAATACTTCCATAGTCGGCAGGGTCCACAACAACAGCTACAGAGCGATGATTTTTCGCCGCCGACCTTATCATAGTAGGCCCGCCGATATCTATATTCTCGACGGCTTCGGCGAGCGGACAGTCATCTTTTGCTATTGTGGTTTCAAAGGGATAGAGGTTGACTACAACCATATCTATGTATTTTATCCCGTGCTCTTCCACCTGCTTCTGGTGTGTTTCATCATCTCTTATGGCAAGTATGCCGCCGTGTACAAGCGGATGCAGGGTCTTTACTCTTCCCGAAAGCATTTCGGGAAATCCCGTAAAATCGGAAATTTCCTGTACATTGACACCGCTGTCGTTTATTTTTTTTGCCGTGCCTCCCGTCGATATTATTTCAACACCGCATTCACTCAACCCTTTTGCAAATTCGACTATTCCGTTTTTATCTGAAACACTGATTAATGCTCTTCCAATTTTAATCACTTTCAAATCCCCGTTTTATTATCCAAGTTAATAATTTACCAACTTCTTATCTTTCAACATTTTCAAGCTCAAATGCGTCGTGAAGTGTTCGCACGGCAAGCTCACCGTATTTTGAATCGACGATACAGGAAATCTTTATTTCCGATGTGCTTATCATCTGAATATTGATTCCCTCGGCAGAAAGAGAATCAAACATCTTCGAAGCGACTCCGGAATGATTTCTCATTCCCGCGCCAATGATGGACACTTTGGATATATTCTCGTCTGTTGAAATCTCCTCGGCGTCAATGGACTTTGCCGCGCTGTTCACTATTTCCATCGCCTTTTTGGTGTCAGTCCTGGGCACCGTGAAGGTTATATCAGTAAAGCCTTCCTTGCTAACATTCTGAATAATCATATCCACGACTATGCTCGCCTCGGCAAGGGGTTTAAAAATAGACGCCGCAATACCCGGTTTGTCAGGCACACGCCTGATTGAAATTTTAGAATCATCTCTTGCAAGCGTTACTCCCGTAACAAGCACCTGCTCCATCGTTTTATCCTCCATTGTAACAAGCGTTCCTCCGCCGTCCTTAAAACTTGATTTTACGTAAAGGGGAACATTATATTTCATTGCAAACTCAACCGATCTTATCTGCAGTACCTTCGCGCCGAGACTTGCCAGCTCGAGCATCTCTTCATGGGAGATTTTATCGAGCCGTTTCGCAGTGGGAATTATTCTGGGGTCTGCCGTATAAACGCCGTCAACATCCGTATAAATTTCGCACACATCCGCTTCAATTGCGGCGGCTATGGCAACTGCGGAAGTATCGGAACCACCGCGACCGAGCGTTGTAACATCGCCCTCGGAATTGATTCCCTGAAAACCCGCGACAACGGCAATATATCCCTGATTCAGCGCCGCCTTTATTCTGTCGGCGTTTATCCTTTCGATTCTCGCCTTCATATGAACGCTGTCAGTAATCATTCCCACCTGCCTGCCCGTAAAGGAAACGGCCTTCTCGCCCATCTGATTGATCGCTATAGCAAGCAGAGCAATCGAAACTCTTTCACCTGATGACATGAGCACGTCCATCTCTCTTTCATTGGGCATATCAGATAAATCGTTGGCAAGTCCTATGAGTCTGTCCGTCTCTCCTGACATTGCGGAAACAACAACGGCAACCTGATTGCCTTTTTCTTTCGCCGCAATTACGCGACGAGCGACATTTTGAATTTTTTCAACATCACCTACTGATGTTCCTCCGTACTTTTGAACTATCAGTGCCATCTCACTACTCCTCTAAATAAACCGTTCCTTTTTATCCGGATTCATTGAGAAAAAAATCCATTAAACTATAACCGTCTTTGAAAAGCACATCGGTTTTCACACCTTCCTTTTCACTGAATGCTTCTGCCCCGTTTCTATTCACTCCTTCTCCGAAAATAGAAAAATTTACCGCATCTGACGTATGAGTTTTAATTTTTACCGGAGTGGGGTGGTCAGACATAAGAAGGATTCTGTATTTCCCCAAAGACGGAATTTCCCTGAGAATCTTTCCAAGCACAATTGAATCGATATCTTCAATGGCTTTTATCTTATGCTCAACGTTTCCGTTATGCCCCGCTTCATCGGGCGCTTCGATATGCAGATAAACTATGTCCGAGTCCTTCAGGGCATTTAGGGCATACTCCGCCTTTCCTTCATAGTTGGTATCTATATATCCCGTCGCGCCGGGGACGTCTATAACATTGAATCCGAGATAAATGCCTATTCCTTTTACAAGGTCAACGGCACTTATAACGGCACCCGACAATCCGTATTTTTCCTTAAATGGTGAAATAGCGGGTTTTGTGCCCTCTCCCCAAAGCCATATATCCGTTGCAGGTTTGTCTCCGCGCTTTTCCCTTTCAAGATTGACGGGATGGTCTTTCAAAACTGTGTATGCCCTCTGCATCAAACCAAGAAGCAATTCGCTTCCCTTGCCCTTTGGAATATGACTTTCAACCTTTTGTCCCGAAATATCATGGGGAGGAATAAGTGTTACCCCGTCAAAATTATGCCTGTACACCATAAGGTGCCTGTAGCTTTTACCGGGATAAAAACTCACACCTTCACCTGAGAGTTTCAAATTAATGTCATTTATCAAAACCGATGCTTCTTCAGTGCCTATGTGCCCTGCGCTGTAATCCGCCATTTTGCCCTCTTCAAGAGTCACGAGGTTGCACCGGAAAGCAGTATCTTCGGAATCAAGTTTTACGCCGATACTAGCCGCTTCAAGGGGGGCGCGCCCCGTATATACTTCGGCGGGATTATATCCGAGCACGGAAAGACTTGCCACATCGCTTCCCGGATTCATCCCTTCGGGAATAGTCCGTGACATTCCGCTAATCCCCTCCTTCGCGATTAAATCCATATTGGGGGTATTCGCCGCTTCTATGCAGGTTTTACCTCCAAGCGAGTCTATAGGAGTGTCAGCCATCCCGTCGCCCAAAACAATCATATATTTTATTTTTTCCGGCACATCATTCCTCTACTCTTATGGATACAGTTTTATCGAGGACATAATCTGCGGCATCGATTTCAGCAAGAGATTCCCTGACTGACTTCTCAAGGGCCTCGTGAGTCATTATGACAACGGAAACCTTCTCACCGTCCTTTTTTCCCTTCTGGATGACCGATTGAATGCTGATTCCCCTTTTCCCGAGAATACCCGCTATTTTAGAAAGCACGCCGGGTCTGTCAACAACGAAAAAGCGGAAATAAAACCTTGATTTGACGTTATCTATGGCTCGTATCTTCTTCTCGCTTATATTTGCGAATTTAAAGGAAAGCGGAGTCATCCTTCCCGATGCCCCTGCAAGCACATCTCTGGCAATATCGATAACATCGCTCACAACAGCAACAGCGGTTGGAAGCTCGCCTGCGCCCTTGCCGAATAATATATTGCTTCCGGCATTCTTTCCATTGATATAGACTGCGTTGTATTCATTGCTCACATTGGAAAGAGGATTTTCGAAGGTAATCATCGTGGGATGGACCCTTACATCGATTTCACCGTTGACATTTTTGGCAATTGCCAGAAGTTTCACTTTGTAACCAAGTTCATAGGCATATTTTATGTCTTCAGAGGAAATCCCTTCTATCCCTTCCGTGTAAATCGAATCCAAACCCACCCTGCTTCCGAAAGCAAGAGTTGAAAGTATGGCAATTTTGTGCGCAGAATCACCGCCGTTAATATCGAGAGAGGGGTCCGCTTCGGCAAATCCCTTTTCCTGCGCCTCCTTTAAAACCTCGGAAAAATCCGTTCCAAAATCCGTCATCTTTGTGAGTATATAATTTGCCGTACCGTTTATTATTCCGTAAACGGAAAGAATTTCATCAGAGGCAAAACCTTCCTTTATTGCCCTGACTACTGGAATTACGCCTCCCGTGCTCGCTTCAAACCCCACGTTTTTCCCTTCGCTTTCCGCTGTCTGAAAAATCTCTATTCCCTCTTTTGCAAGGAGCGCTTTATTTGCAGTAACTGCGTGCTTTCCGTTTTTTATTGAATCAAGAATGAACTGCTTTGCGGGATTGATGCCTCCGATCAGCTCTATAACGATATCAATATCCGCGTCATTGACAATTTCTCCGGCATCTGTTGTAAGGAGTTCCTTTCCCACCTCAACTCCTCTCGAAGAAGTTATATCGAGATCGGCTATCTTTTTTAAAACTAGACGCGCGTTGAGTTTCTTCTCGATAATCGCGCTGTTTTGTCGCAAAATTTTCACGACACCGGTACCAATTGTGCCAAACCCTATTAATCCTATTTTAACTTCCTTCATTTAATAAAACCTCGCCAAATGAATTAAATATTTCCGAGAGCTCTTTTAATGCCTCTTACCGCCTGTCTGATGCGATGTTCGTTTTCCACAAGAGCAAATCTTATATATCCTTCTCCGTAAGGACCGAAACCTATTCCCGGAGAAAGAGCGACTTTCCCCTCAGTCAGAATCTTCTTGGAAAATTCAAGGGAGCCCATTTTTTTAAATTCATCGGGAATTTCCGCCCACAGAAACATCGTTCCTTTAGGTTTTTCCACATTCCATCCGATTCTGTTAAGTCCCGTTACAAGCGTTTCACACCGTGATTCGTAGATGTCCCTTATGTTTTGAGATGTATGTCCAAGCTCGTTTAGGGCAATTATTGCCGCAATCTGAATGGGTTGGAAAATACCGTAGTCAAAATAACTTTTCAGCCGTCCGAGAGCTTTAATGACTTTACTGTTTCCCACGCAAAAAGCTACGCGCCAACCGGGCATACTGTATCCTTTTGACATTGTGTACAATTCCACACCTATATCCTTAGCGCCTTTTATCTGAAGCAGACTCGGCGCTTTATAATCGCCGAATGTAAGGTCAGCGTAGGCATAATCGTGAATAATAAATATTTCTCTCTCTTTCGCGAATGCCACTATTTTTTCAAAAAAATCGAGATCAACAGTCGCCGTAGTAGGATTATGGGGAAAGCTCAATAAAAGAATCTTTGGATGAGGCCAGCTCTCGTGATATGCCTGCTTAAGATTTTCAAAAAAATCCGAATCCCTTGAAAGCTTGACACTTTTAAGATTTCCTCCGGCTATCACTATGCAAAATGAATGTATAGGATAAGTCGGACTTGGCACTAAAGCCACATCTCCGGGTTCGATTATGGAAAGCGCGAGATGGGAAAGCCCTTCCTTTGCGCCAATGGTTACGATTGCTTCCTCGTCAGGGTCAAGATCGATATTGAACTTTCTTTTATACAAGTTGACTATGGCAAGCCTAAGCTTGTAAATTCCTCTTGAAACTGAATACCGGTGGTTTTTGGGATTATCCACTGCCTCCTTGAGTTTTTCCACTATTTCCACCGGTGTGGGAATGTCGGGATTTCCCATTCCCAGGTCGATTATATCATCTCCCTTCCTGCGGGCATTGAGTTTTATTTCATCGATGATTGAAAAGACATAGGGGGGAAGCCTCTTAATCCTGTGAAATTGTTCGGGCATAGTTTATTTTTCTCCCTCAAAATAGATATCAGCCATATAGGAGCTTCTTACAAAAGGTCCCGACGCAACAGATGTAAATCCGAGTTTCTTAGCTTCAATCTCATAAAATTTAAAAGTTTTCGGATGTATGTATTCAGCCACCGGAATGCTTGTTTTTGTAGGTGTAAGGTATTGGCCTATTGTAAGCATTTCACAGCCTGCTTCTCTCAAATCCCTCATAACGGAAATAACCTCTTCGGCACTTTCTCCGAGCCCTACCATTAATCCCGATTTTGTAAAAATATCCTTATTGGTTTTTTTTATCATAGTAAAAACCGAAAGTGAAACTTTATAATCCGCCTGAGGCCTAACATCTTTATAAAGGCGCGGGACGGTTTCCACATTATGATTAATAACGTCAGGCAAAGCTTCACAAACCGATTCTATTGAGTCTTTTTTTCCTTTAAAATCCGGGACGAGAACCTCTATTTTAGTCCCTCTGCAGTATTTTTTTATCTGCCTTACGGTTTCCGCAAAGTGTGAAGCGCCTCCATCGGGAATATCATCCCTCGTAACGGATGTAATCACCGCATATTTTAAAGCCATATCCTTCACGGCTCTTGCTATGTTAAACGGTTCATTCTTATCCAGCGGCACGGCTTCCCCTTTAGACACCGAGCAAAAAGTGCAGTTGCGCGTACACACGTCCCCCATTATCATAAATGTCGCCGTGGGCCTTTTGAAGCATTCGGCTATATTGGGACATCTCGCTTCTTCACAAACAGTGGAAAGTCCGTTGTTCCTGAGAATCTTCTTGACTTTGTGAAGCTCACTGATATCCACTGCCCGCTTCACAAGCCATTGAGGAAGTTTTCTAGGCATTTATCACCTTTATAAAAAATAACATAATCAAAGAGTGGTTTATGTACACAGATAATTGTAAAAGTTCAAGAAATTTGCATTTCTTCGAATTTCGGCCACTTTCCAGGCGATTATTCCTGCCGCTACTCAATTGAATTGAATTTTACATAATTCATCTGTTACACTTTCATATGTTTACCATGAAAATAAAAAAACTGAAAATATTCACAAAATATCTGGACTCAAGAGGGAAGAAGTACGCTCTTTCCCTTATCATTCTTATACTTTTGTACACCACCATTTTTACTATCATCTATCCCATTTTCGAAGGCAAAAGAATGGGAGTAATAAGATCATTGGAATTTATAATTGAAAGCATGACAACAACCGGTTTCGGAGGTATTACACCTTTTTACCATCCAGTTACAAACTTCTTTTCAATAATCGTTATGATGAGCGGAGTCATAATGATTTTTATGATAATTCCGCTTTTCCTCGTTCCATGGATAGAAGCGATGATGAGAGTCGAGCCCGACAGGGAAGTGGAAGAGGATCTTGAAGGCCATATAATAATATGCAGTTATTCGGAAATAGTAGATTTTCTTGTGGAAGAACTCGAAATAAATTCCATACCCTATGTCGTTATTGATGAAGACGCCCAAACCTGCATATCTTTGTCGAATAAAGGAATAAGAAGCATTCAAGGAATTCCTGGTTCCGTGCAGGGGTTGAAAAATGCGGGCATCAAAAAGGCAAAATATCTTCTTGTAACGTCCCATGACGAGGAAAACGCCAATATTATCCTTACAGCAAAAGGAATAGAAGACATCGGCATCATATCCCTTGTGGAAGAGCCGGACAATGCGAAATATCTCCAGTACGCGGGAGCAAAAACGGTTGCCTGTCCAAAACATGAGCTTGGTGAAAGAATGGCTTATAAAACCTATATCCCAATTGTAAAGGAACTTTACGGCGCCCTTCATATTCCCGAAAACCTGAAAGTTACCGAAATCCCTGTATCCAAAAACTCGGAAATCGCGGGGCTTACACTCGCGGAATCACAAATCGGCAAAAGAAGCGGAGCGAATATTATAGGAATTTGGAGCAACGGCACTTTTGTAACCGAATTTGAATCGAACACAAAAATCGAAGCAAACTCAATAGTCTTTGCCGTAGGCGCTGAAAGTGAAATATCTAAACTAAACGAGCTTGCTTCCATAAAATCATCCAATGGCAAAAAAAATAACATCAACCTTTTGATAATCGGATTCGGCAACGTAGGAAGGGAAATCTACACATACCTTTCCCATATGCCTGACAATGTAACGGTCATAGACAAAAAAGAAGTGGATTTAAAAAATTCCTTTGTGGGAAATGCCACTGATGACAACTTGTTGAAGCAGGCAGGGATTGAAGGGGATTGTGCTGTTCTGATTGCTCTTAATGACGATACTCAGGCGCTTTATACAACGCTTCTCGCAAAAAATCTCAATCCCGATGCCTATATAATAACAAGGTGCAATATAATATCGAATATAGACAAATTCTATAAAGCAGGCGCGAATTACGTTCTAGCTCTTCCAATGATTTCAGGCTTAATGCTTGCAAATATAATCACAGGAAAAGGAAAAATGGAATTTGAAAAGCTGAGCATCGAACGCTTTCCGGCAAAATCTTCTTCTCTTTCCGGAAAGACAATTAAGGAACTGGATATCCGCAAAAAAACCGGCTGCACCATTATCGGAATAGAAAGAAACGAAAAAACCGACCTTCAATTAAAGCCCGATTTAACAATTGAAGAAAATGACATTCTGATTATCGTTGGCACAGGCAAATTCCTTGATAAATTCAAAAAAGAATTCGCGATAGTTTCCGGTTAAAAGGAGAACGCCACAGAAATTCGCGCAAAATATCACGATGAAAGAATTTGAGACATATCATTGTGAATAAGTTTATTTGACGCAAGAATTTCCTTATCGTAAATGCCGTAATCTTTGCCGTTAAACTTAGTTACTTTGCCGCCGCTTTCCTCAATGATGAGGACTGCCGCAGCGGTATCCCAGGGTTTAAGCTTCAGCTCCCAAAATCCGTCAAGGCGCCCGCATGCAACATAACAGAGGTCAAGCGCCGCCGACCCTGCCCTTCTCACTGCCTGTACTTTCATTATAAAATTTTCAAAGTGCGCAAGATTGTTCTCCCGGGATTCTCTGATATCATAGGGAAATCCCGTTGCAAGAAGTGATTTGTTAAGATCATCGATTGTTGAAACGGAAATTCTTTCACCGTTTAAAAAAGCTCCGCAATTCTTTTTCGCCGTAAAAAGCTCATTGAGCAAAGGATCATAAACTGTACCCGCGGCAACTTCGCCTTTTATTTCAACAGCAACGGAAACCGAAAAAAAAGGGAAATTGTGGGAATAATTTGTAGTTCCGTCAAGTGGATCGATTATCCAGCAGATATCTCCCTTTCCCTTATACTCTCCCGCCTCTTCGGAAAGGATTGAGTGATCGGGAAAAGCTGATTTAATTTTTCCTATAATGAGTTTTTCCGCTTCAAGGTCTGCTTCCGTAACGGGATCGATTTCCTGTTTCATTATTATTTCGTGCCGATTCCCAAATCTTTCGCGAAGACAGGCACCTGCTTCTTTTGCCGATTCCACGGCTAATGACAATAATTTATCAAGCATTTGGTATTAAAAAAAATGATTATTAAAACAAGAATGACAACTGTTATCAGGCAATACCTTTACATCGAGTGGGCCAATACTTCAAGAAACTTTTTTACTATTTCAGGATCAAGGTGATCTCCCGCAATAGCGCGCAGATATTCGATTGCTTTCGTTTCATTCCAGGCAGACCTGTAAGGACGATCGGAGCACAATGCATCCCATATATCCACCACTGCAAATATCCTTGCAGGCATTGGAATCTCTTCCCCTTTCAATCCGCGCGGATACCCTTCTCCGCTCCATTTCTCATGATGGCAATAGGGAATTTCAATGGATTTTTTCAAATATCTTATAGGCGTAAGAAGTTCATAGGCAAAAACAGGATGCATCTTCATAACCTTCCACTCTTTTTCCGTTAATTTGTCAGGCTTCAGCAGAATTCGGTCAGGAATTCCCATTTTTCCTATATCGTGAAGAAGAGCACCCCGTCTGATATCTACAAGTTCGTCACCGGAGATATTCATGCAGGACGCCAGCTTCACACTCATATCTGCAACACGCTGTGTATGACCTTCGGTTTCTTTATCGCGAAGATCAAGGGCCTTTGACCATCCTTCAAGAGTGGTATCATAGGCGCTTTCAAGCTCCACATTGGAAATTTGCAGTTCATTGAGAAGATTACAGTTATCAATTGCGATTGCCGCCTGCTCTGCAAGAGTTTCGAGATAACTGACCCACTCCATATTGGGGTCGAAAAGCGTTTTTTTAAATACTTCCAGTACTCCCGTTATTTCGCCTTTGACAAAAAGAGGAACGGCACAATATGATATCAATTTTTCCGTGACAAATTGTTGAAAACGCAGTTCCTTCAAAGGCGAATTCTGAATGTTTGGAATAAACTGTATTTTATTGTTCAAAAGCACCTGTGCGGCATATCCGTCATTTGTATCTATACCTCTAAGCCCTTCGTATTCTCTTCTGAAACCCATCGATGCAACACATTCAAACCGTCTATATTCGCTGTCAAGAAGAAGTATATCCGCGGCATCTACACCGAGATGAGATCTTACAGTGCTTAAAATAATGTCAAGCGTCGACTTAAGATCGATATTAGTTGCTATTGTATTATCTATGTCGTGAAGCGCCTGAAGCTTTTCAAGGTGACTGAGTGAATTTTTAAAGAGTATTGAATTTGAAAGGGCAAGTGCAGAAAGATGAGCAAGACCCTTTAAAAGTTCCGTCTCGTTTTTGTTTAAAGATTGCCTGTCATCAAACCACAGCACCTGTATAAAACCCACAACATTGTTTTCGCGAACCATAGTTGCCGTTGCAATCATATTCACTCTCAGAGATTTATAAAGGTCGCAGTTAACCATTTCCGGTATTTCATTCAAATCGCTGATCAACGTAACCTGTTCTTCAACTTTGAAATATCTGTTATAAATCTCTCCCGTTAAAGGAGATACCTTCTCATCATAAACGTGAGGCAGTCCACGGCTTGCCGAATATTGAAAAGTGTCCGTAACATCATCATAAAGAAAAAGTGAAACAGCAGGCGCGTCCAATGCTTTTGCAGTCTCAGTGCAAACTGTCTCAAGCACCTTCTCATATTCGATACACGAATTAAGGCTTGTTGCCGCCCTCACCAATGATTCAGCACGTGCGGCATGCATTTTAATTTCTTTTTCAGATTCTTTGCGCTGCGTAATATCTCTGATTATGGCGCTGAAAAAAACTTTGTTATTGCTTTTCCAGAAAGCAATGGACAGCTCAAGAGGGAATTCTTCGCCGTCTTTTCTCAGACCTGTTAATTCGACGGATTTGTCCATAAACGACCTGTCTTCCGAATCTACAATATATCCGAATCCTGATTTGAATTTTTCTTTGAATCTTTCAGGAATTACAAGTGCAAGGGACTTTCCTTCTATCTCACCTGCTTTAAACCCGAAAATCCGTTCCGCTCCTCTATTCCATGAAACGACAATTCCTTCAGAATCAATTGAAATTATCCCGTCACTTGCTGTCTGTGCCACTGAGCGAAACTTTAATTCCGATTCCTTCAACGCTTCCAGTGATTTTTTTCTGAATCTGATATCCCTTGCAAAAGCGATTATGTATTCCTTTGAGTTATAGTTAAGGAAATTAACGGTAAGTTCAACGGGATAAATCTTCCCATCTTTTGTTTTATGTGCCGATTCAAAAGTCATCGTGCCTCTTTTTTTTACTGTTTCCCAATGCTCATCCCATACTTCTTCAGGAAAAAGAGGGTCTATATCCGGCACCCTCATATGAAGCATCTCTTCCCGGGAATAACCGATGCTCGTACAGAAAGAATTGTTAACGTAAATAAATTTCCCGTCATCACCTATGAGACACGCTGTATCTCCCACATTATCAAGTATTGCCTGAGTGAGTTTAAGTTGCTCTTCGCTTCTTTTTTGTTCGCTGATATCGCTGAAGGTTAAAACAGCTCCGAGAATCTCGCCGTTTTCAAAAATGGGTGTACAGAGATAATCAACGGGAAACAAGGAGCCGTCCTTCCTTGAGAAATAATCATCTTCCGCGTGACTTGTTATTCCTTCTGAAAGAGTGATTTTTATAGGGCAATCTTTCCATTCAAGAAAATGTCCGTTCTTGCGTATATGATGAAACAGTTTATGAAAATTCTTATTAACAAGTTCATCCTTTGTCCAACCGAGCATTCTTGCCCCTGCGGGATTTAAGAATGTAATGTCTCCCTTTTTGTCAAGACCGCATATTCCGTCACCTGCAGAATTGAGGATAAGGTCATTATAATTATTCAGATTGTCATACTTTTTTTCTGCTTCCCTGCGTTTTCTGAATTCCGACTGAATAACCTTAATTGCTTTGGCAAGTTCAAAAACATTGTTATTTACTTCGTCGGATAATTTTTCCTGCGTTTCAAGAAGGTTACTTTCTATTTTTTTCCGTACCTCGATATCCCGGAAAATTGCCTTCATTACTTTGCGCCCGTTTATGTCTATCACGCTTGCGCTTAATTCAACGGGTAATTTCTCTCCGTCTTTCCCTGACAGAACAATGTTATTGGCAATAAAGCTGTCACCGTCATTGAGGTTTTGAAACATCTCTGAATATGTTTTGCGGTCTTTGGCAGGATATATTTTTGTGTGGTGCATACCTAATAATTCATCGGGATGACATCCTATGATTTCTCCGGTTTTCCTGTTGGCATCGACAATCATTCCCGTTTCAATATCGATGATAAAAACGGCATCATTTGCAAAATTGAATAGTTTATAAAATTTATCTTCCGCCTTTAAATGTCTTTTTTCGGAAGATATCTTTTCGCTTTTGTCTGAAACCGCAACTTTTTTGTTTAGTTTTTCACTCATAAATTGCTCTGTAAGATACTGATAAAGAGGCTTTAAATTTTTTATACGTGAGGGAAAACTATCGGAAAGGACTTGGCTGTATTAAAGCTTTTTTCTTCCGCTTTAAGGAACACCCACTTCCACTATTATTGTATATTTATTTACTATTTTTAACTTTATTGCCTTTATTTAGAATATTTGACTCCGCTTATTCTTTCATGTAGATTTAAAAAAAATAATGATATAAAAGAATATCTGTTATCAGCGATTAAATTCCTGATATCTTGTTAAAAATCAAGTAATTGAAAAGGACTGCAAAATGCCGCAGAATTTATTGATTAGAAGCGCCAGGATGGAAGACGCCGAAGCTATTCAGTCATTGGTGAACAGATACAGTGAAAAGGGACTTATGATTAAAAAGTCTCTTAGTGAAATATACGAAAACATACGCGACTATTTCATTTGCGGAAAGAAGGATAAAATAATCGGCGCCTGCTGTCTGAAAATATATTGGAAGGACCTTGCGGAAATCTGCTCTCTCGCAGTTATGAAAAAAGAAACAAAGAAAGGCATCGGGACACTCCTGTTAAACCATGTGGAAACAGAAACGAGGAATATGGGCATTTCATCGCTCTTCTGTCTAACCTATGTTCCGGATTTTTTCGAAGCCAACGGATTTAAAAAGATAGACAAGTCCAAGCTTCCTCAAAAAGTTTGGGGAGAATGCGTAAAATGCCATAAATTCCCCCTCTGTGATGAAATTGCAATGATGAAAATAATTTCAAGGAAAGGAAAGTAATGCAGGAATTTGCAGATAACATATTAAAAAAAATAAAAGACAAACATAATGTGGAAGCCGAAGTCTATCTCAGCAGGACAAAAGGACTTTCCATTGAAGTAGAAAAACAGGAAATAAAGGCATTTGAAAAATCCGATGATTTCGGAATAGGAATAAGAGTGATGAATAAAGGGAAAATGGGATTTTCCTGCTTTTCCGGAATATCGGAAGAAATAATCGATCAAAGTATCGACAACGCTTTGAAAAGCCTCGCATACTCGGGAGAGGAATCCTCACGGAAGCTTCCAAAAAACAGAAATATCGCTTATGCTGAATATAATTCCTGCCAATACAATTCCGATAATGTTTCCCTTGACGAAAAGATAGACGCGGCAATGAAACTTGAAAAATGTGGGCTGAATTTCGACAAACGAATAACAAAGACAAACAAGAGTTCCTACAGGGAAAGCAAATTTGAAGTAATTGTGCGAAACACTTTGGGAATAGATTTCAGTCACGAAGGTTCGATGTGCGGATGCAGTGTTACATTTGTTGCCGAAGAGCAAGGGACTATGGAAACCGGATGGGAACTTGATTCCGCAAAATCAATAAAAAATCTCGATATTGAAAAAACCGGAATCACGGCAGCGCAAAAAGCCGTAAGAATGATCGGAGCAAAACCTGTTTCAACGGGAAATTATCCGGTAATTCTCGATAATATCGTAACTATGGAATTTCTTGCTCTTCTCTCTTCTTCGCTTTGCGCGGATCAGATACAGAAAGGGAAATCCATGTTTCAAAACAAAAAGGAGACTCAAGTCGCATCTCCGATAATGTCACTCGAGGACAACGGATTTCACAATGACGCGATCACATGCTTTGGGGGAGATTCGGAAGGAGTCCCGGTCAAAGAAACCATTCTCATAGACAAGGGATTTTTGAAAAACTATTTGTATGACACATATACGGCAAACAAAGATAAAAGGGAATCAACGGGAAACGGTTTCAGATCGAGCTACAAAGCTACGCCTTCCGTGGGAATATCAAACCTTTTCGTAAAAGCGGAAAAAACCGCGCCCTTTGAAGAAATGATATCGTCAATCGACAAGGGTCTCTATGTGACTGAAGCAATGGGTGTCCATACTGCAGATCCCGTAACGGGAGATTTTTCTTTCGGTGTTGAAGGAATGCTCATTGAATCGGGTAAAATAGCTTCGCCAGTGCGGGGAGTGATGATGGCAGGAAATGTGATTGACATGATAAAGAATATCGAAATGATAGAAAACAAAATCCGATTTATCGGCAGAATAGGCGCACCGGCACTCAGGATATCGGGACTTGCCGTTAGCGGAAATTGAATGAACTCCCGCTAATGATTTTCCTTCGGAGACTATTCTTTATTTTCTGAATGCCCCATTAATGGATTTTTTAAAGGGCTTTTTCAAAACACCCTTTTCCGTAATTATAGCGGCAACATATTTTGAAGGTGTAACGTCAAATGCCGGATTTCTTACTTTAATCCCTGAAGGAGCGATATCTCTGCCGCGCACCGTTGTAACTTCATTGTTTTTTCTCTCCTCAATGGGAATTTCCTTTCCGCTTTTCAAGGACCTGTCAATGGTAGATAAAGGCGCCGCGACATAAAAAGGGACTTTATGATGATAAGCAAGAAGCGCCACATTGTAGGTGCCTATTTTGTTTGCCACATCACCGTTTGCCGCAATTCTGTCCGCGCCCACTATCACCTTGTCAATAAGCCCTTCCCCGAAAAGATATCCCGCCATATTGTCCGTAATGAGAGTAACCGGAATTCTGTCTTTTTTTAACTCCCACGCCGTCAACCGCGCGCCCTGAAGCAGAGGTCTTGTCTCGTCCGCTATAACCTGAATTTTTTTCCCCTCTTCCACTGCCGCCCTGATAACTCCAAGAGCGGTACCAAACCCCGCAGTTGCGAGAGCGCCGGCATTACAGTGCGTTAAAACCGTATCTCCTTTTTTGAAAAGCTTTGCTCCAAACTTTCCCATGAGTTTGTTTATTTCTATGTCATCATCACCAATCGTAACAGCTTCCGTCTTTATCCTTTGCGCAAGAGACTTAACACTTTCACCGGGTAAACTGCTTTTTATAATGGCTTCCATCCTTTCAAGGGCCCAGAAAAGATTAACCGCCGTGGGCCTTGTCTTCGCAAGCCTTTTGATATCACGCCTTAACTGCGCCACAAAATATTTTTTTGATTTTGAAATGTTTTTACAGGCGGAAACCGCAACTCCCATTGCCGCGGTAACGCCTATTGCCGGCGCGCCGCGCACAATCATTGTTTCAATGGCATTGGCAACCTGTTCAACCGTTCTGCAATTGACATAAACTTCCTTTGAAGGAAGCTTTGTCTGGTCTATAAGCCTCACCGCTCCGTTTTTCCATATAACCGGTCTAATCATTGCTGATTCTCCTGTTTTTTAAAAAAACCCTTTATAAACTCAATATCTTTTTTCTCAATATCATAAATCCTGAAAAGCTTTTCTCTGTTTTTTTTACCGCTTGTTATTTCAATCTTGCTTTTTGCTATTTTAAATTCCCGGGCAAGAAGTTTAATGCACTCGGCATTTGCCTTTCCGTCAACTGGAGGAGAGTTGACTTTGACCCGAAGCACTCCTTCCTCATCGGCAATAATTCCTCTTTTTGAAGATTTAGGAATTAGCTTTATTTTTAAGACGATTTCCATAACTCTAATTGCCGGACTGCCTGTTAAGGATTTTAAAATTTATATTAACGGATAAATATTCTATCTTTTTTAATTCTTTAGCGCTGATTTTCCTTCGATTCGTTTTTTGCCAAAGATGCTGATTCAATAAGATTTACTCCAAAACTCTCCATTATTTTTTTTAGCTTGAATAGCGGAAGACCCACCACGTTAAAATAATCGCCGTTTATCTTTTTGATAAAGAGCGATGCAATGTCCTGAATTCCGTATCCTCCCGCCTTATCAAAAGGTTCCAAACTATCCACATAAAACTCCAATTCCTTTTCGGAAAGGTTATCCATATAAACATCTGTACAAACAGTATCGGTAAGCGATTCCCCCGACGATACATCAAAAACGGTTATACCGGTAAAAACCGAATGCCTTTTCCCCAAAAGTTTGCTGAGCATATTTTTCGCTTTGTTCTTATCCGCCGGTTTTCCAAAAATTTCACCATCAGTCACAACAACAGTATCTGCCGCAATAATGAGAGCATTGGAAATTTGTTTCGATACGGCTAAAGCTTTTTCAAAGGATATTCTTTTTATGAATTCCCTATGGCTTTCCCCTTCCATATGCACTTCATCAATATCCGGGGATACGACTTTTAAGGAAGGAATAAATTTTTTTAGAAGCGCTATTCTTCTCGGAGATGCCGAAGCAAGGACAACATCCTTGTTATTTTTTTCAGTCATTTAAAACCCTGAAAACCCTTCTTTTTTCCGATTCAATAATAGACAAAATTCTCTTCGATGCTTTGGCAACCGTATCGTTTACAACAATATAATCATAGCGGGGAATTTTTAAAATTTCTTTAAGCGCCATTCCATACCTTTTTTCAATTTCTTCTTTAGTATCGCTGTTGCGCATTTTAAGGCGTTTTTTTAAATCACCGAGAGTGGGAGGAATGACAAAAATTGAAACAGAATTTTTAAATATCTTTTTAATACTGCGGGCACCTTTTGTATCCAAGTCCATTACGATGTCAAAACCTCGGGAGAGCATCTTCTCTATATCGTCCTTTGCAGTAGCGTAATAATTACCGTAAACAAGCGCCCATTCCGCAAAAAATTTTTTATTTTTCAATTGAATAAACTTTTCTCTGTCAATAAAATGATAATGCTTATGATTTGTCTCTCCCCTTCTTATTGCCCTCGTGGTATATGATATGGAATATTTTAAATTTTTATTGGTCCTGCTGAGGTTATTCAAAAGTGTCGTTTTCCCCGACCCCGAGGGAGCCGAAATCACGATAATCAGGGGGCATTTTTTTAAATGAATCCTGTTTATATCAATCTTTTGCGTTTTCACTGTTTATTCTCTGGGAAATTGTCTCCGGCGTAAGGGCGCTTAGAATTATATGTCCGCTATCGATTATAATAATTGAACGTGTCTTTCTCCCCTGAGTAACATCTATAAGTTTCCCTGATTTTTTCGACTCTTCCCTAATTCTCCTCATAGGACTTGAAAGGGGAGAAACAACAGCAATAACCCTTGTCAGAGAAACCATATTATTAAAACCGATATTTATGAGGCAGTCACTCATCACTTCACTTATTCTATATTTTGAACCTGTTCTCTTACCTTCTCAAGTTCGCTCTTTATCTGTACAACCTGATCGGTTATCTCCGGTTTTATCGCTTTTGAGCCAACAGTATTTATTTCCCTGTGAATTTCCTGCAAATAAAATTCGAGCTTTCTTCCGCATTCGCCCTTTGAATCGATTATTTCTCCAAAGTTCTGTAAATGGATTGTAAGACGTGAAAGCTCTTCGGATATATCACATTTGTCTGCGGTAATGGCAACCAATTCAGCAACCTTTTCCTCGTTGACTCCGTTTTCTGAATTTATTTTGCTCAATCTTTTGCGCATTTTTTCGGCATAGTCGCAAGGCATAGACAAAGATAGTTTTGATATGAGAGAAATTTTATTCTTAACCTCTTTCATTCTCCCCTTGATATCCCTTGCAAGATAAGCACCTTCCTTAAGTCGCGATTTTTGAAGTTTATCTATGGCACTCTTCAATGCCTTCAGCGCGTCCGCGGCAATGCCTGCCTTTAATTCCTTTTCATCAGTCTTTATAAAAAGTTCCGTTCCCGAAATAATATCCGAAATTACAATATCACCTTTGATTTTATATTTGTTTTTCAGTTTCTTCAAAAATTCGAAATAATTTTCCGCCCTCTTCCAGTCAACACTTAAGGCTCTATTTTCCGATTCAGGCACATTGACAAAAAATGAAACATCAAACCTTCCGCGTGAAAAGGCTGATTTTAGAAGGGCAAGCGTATCCTTTTCAAGGTATCTTAATTTCTCGGGGGATTTGAATGACGATAATTCAAAAAATCTGTGGTTTAGAGATTTTAAAGAAACAGTTATGTTAATATCTTTTTTTTTAACCAATGCCTCGCTGTATCCCGTCATGCTATTCGGCATCTTTTCTCCCAACGCTGTAATATTTAAACCCTATGCCGCGTTTTCTTTCAACATCGTAGATATTGCGTCCGTCAAATATGACAGGACTTTTCATAACCGATTTTATTTTTTCCATATTAAGTTGTTTAAACTCGCGCCATTCCGTTACGATTACTATAGCATCACAACCTTCGGCAACTTCATAGGAATTCGCACAATAGGTTACATTAGGTAAAACCGCCTTTGTATTTTCCATTGCGACGGGATCATAAGCGCGAATTGTGGATTTTTCCTTTAGAAGCTCGTTAATGAGCTCAATGGATTTGGCTTCTCTTATGTCGTCCGTATCGGGTTTAAACGCAAGACCGAGAATCCCGATGGTTTTTCCTTCTACGGTCCCCAATGCTTTCTTCATTTTTTTGACAAAATGAGAAATTCGCTCCTTATTTTCTTCCACTGCCGCATTCAGTATACGAAAATTCGTATCATATTTTTGAGCGGTATATATGAAAGAGTCCACATCTTTTGGAAAGCAAGACCCTCCGTACCCGAGTCCCGGATCGAGAAAGCTTTTGCCTATTCTAGAATCGAGTCCCATGCCTTTTGCTACATCTACGACATTTGCTCCCGTCTTTTCGCACAAATTGGCAACGGAGTTAATGAATGATATCTTTAACGCGAGAAATGAATTTGAAGCATATTTTATCGTTTCAGCGCTGTAAACATCCGTAATTATCATAGGTCTTTCAAGAGTTGCATAAAGCTCAAGCAAAACCATTGCAACTTCTTTAGAAGGCGCTCCTATAACTATTCTGTCCGGATAAAGTGTATCGCTTATTGCAGAACCTTCGCGGAGAAATTCCGGGTTTGAAACGACATCAAATTTTACATCCGTTTTTTTATTATTTTCGACTATGTTCTTTACAAGATCTCCCGTACCCACGGGAACTGTAGATTTATTGACTATGACTTTGTATCCGTTGATTGACTGCGCAATTTCCATTGCAGCTTCTTTGATAAATGAAAGATCTGTTTCTCCGTTTTCCTTTGGAGGTGTGCCAACGGCTATAAAAACAACCTCTGACTTCCTTACCCCTTCTTCGATGCTTGTAGTGAAAAAAAGTCTTTCCTCCTTGCAATTTCTCACAACCATTTCTTCCAAACCCGGTTCATAAATGGGCATTATGCCTTCTTTTAAATTTTTTATTTTTTCTTCAATCTTATCCACGCATATTACATCATTACCAAGGTCCGCAAACACTGCTCCAGTTACAAGTCCTACATATCCTGTCCCGATAACACAGATATTCATTCTAATCTCCGGTTTTTAAAACAGCTCATTATTGAATTTCAAAGTGAATTTAAATTCTAATAATCGAAAAAAGAAAAAAGTCAATAAGCGTTTTTGTTTATAAATCCCTTCCACAGTGTTAGCCACAGAATTTTAAAATCAAATGAAAGGGACCAGTTCTCAAGATAATAGAGGTCATATTCTATTCTTTTTTCAAGTGATGTATTTCCGCGCCAACCGTTAACCTGTGCCCATCCCGTACAACCCGCCTTAATTCTGTGCCTTAACATATATTTCGGTATGGTTTTTTTAAATTCATCGACAAATACGGGGCGTTCGGGCCTTGGTCCCACAAGACTCATATCGCCTTTCAGCACATTAAATAACTGCGGAAGTTCGTCTAAACTCAATCTTCTTAGAATGGATCCTATTTTTGTCGAACGCCTGTCATGAGCTACCGCCCAGACAGCACCCGTTTTTCCCTCTGCATTCACTATCATTGTTCTGATTTTATATACAATGAATTCTCTGCCATCCAGACTCATACGCTTCTGTCTGTAAATAACAGGCCTTCCCGAAGTGATTAAAGTTAAAATATAAATAAGCGGCATAAGAGGAAAAACGGTATGAAGTATAATAATCGCTGTCAGGGAAATTATAAAATCCGCGATTCTCTTTAAAACACTGTTCCAGCCGTAAAGAGGGCTTCTTGTAATGTTTATAATGGGAAGCCCCATAAAATCCTCCACACCCGCATTGAGGGTTATAAACTGATAAAGGTCGGGCACAATAATTATATCCACCATTTCATTTTTCAGTATTTCCATTGCGCGAATCAGTGTATTGTAATCTGTAAGGGGCAAAGCAACATAAATCTGGTCAATTTTATTTCTTTTGATGATTGAATTAATCTCATCGATAGGACCAAGAAGTCTTTTCTTAATTACCGGAGATTCTTTTCTTATGGTATCATCTATAAATCCCTCAATTTTAAACCCCATTTCCGGATGTGAGTTGATTTTTTCATAAAAACTTTCACCTGCTTCACCTGTGCCGATTATGGCAATCCTCCGGATATTATATCCCCGTTTTCTGAAATACTTTAATATTTTTCTTATAATCCCTCTGGCAGTTGTCATAAAAAAGACATTAACAAAGAAGAAATAAATCATCACAACTCTGGAATAGGTGTAGTTTCTGTAAAAAAACGTGATGAATCCTGTCAAAATAATTATTGCCAGAGTTGACTTGATGATGCAGAAAAACTCATCTACATCAAGACTGTGACGGCGCGGAACGTAAAGCTTGAAGGACCTGAAAATACCTCCGGAGATTACAAGAATAAAAAGCAGAAGGAGGACATAACCGTCAAAAGGCGGAATACCTTTTGTTACGGGAATGAGATTTATATAAAAAAAACGAAGGTAATAGGCAAGCAACCACGAAGTGGCGACGACAATAATGTCAGCAAAAAATAAAATTGATAAAAACAGCTGGTTATGTTTTTTTAGCATTATACTTGATTCATAATTATAGACAGAAAAGTCCGCAAAGGCGAAGGAAATATATTTTAAAATAACTGCAGAGTCAAGGAGCTAAATAATCTTGAAAAAACAGAAATCTATTGAAGCGAAAAAAAAGGGAAATAATTACCTGTTTACTGCACTCATCCTTCTTTTGGTGGTATTTGTTCCACTTGTCATATCAGGACTGACACTGAATCCTTTCAATGCGGTAAAAACTCTTGTTTACAGGATACTCATTATAATTTTTTTATCCGCCTTTTTCATAAAAAGAATTGCCTCGGGGAAAATTACTTTGTCGGGTACACCGCTTTTGCTTCCTGCTTCTGTTTTTGTAACCATTTGCCTTTGCTCGGCTATAAATATAACCAACCCATATGTTTTTCTCGATTCATTCTCCGAACTTTTGCTCTCCGCCCTATTTTCCCTGGCTTTGATTCAGAGCTTGAATAAAAGAGATTATACATACATTGCCGTTGCATCATCTATAACAGGCACAATAATCTCTCTCATAGGAATATATCAATATTATTCCGCAGAATCTTTTAACCTTGCAAATTCCGTTAAATCAACTTTAGGACACAGCAATTTTCTGGCACATTATCTGATTATTGTAATTCCTCTCACTCTATCGCTTGTCCTTTATTCAACAAAAAGGCTCTATTCTCTCATCTATTCAGCTTTTTTCCTTGTGCAGATTACTGCCCTCGCTCTGACCTTTGCGCGCGGAGGTTGGATTGCCTCGATTGCGAGCATATTAATATTCGCGATGGCAAGCATAAAGGTATCAACGGAAAACAGAGCGTATATTCTGAAAAGGATTGGCGCCTTTCTTGTTATCGCGGTTTTATTGACTGCCGGAGTTGCCGCGACAAAACCTCACGTCTTCAAAGCGTTATTTATACCCTTTGAAAAAATGCAGAAAGTGGCATCGGGCGAAGAATCGGAATTTAAATATAAAATAGTCACCATTCTCGTGCGCCTTGAAATGTGGAAAGGGACAATTGACATGATTCAATCCAACCCTATTTTTGGTGTCGGGCTTGGAAATTACTGGATTGTTTCCCAGAAGTACAGAACTCCCAACGAGCTTAAAATGGATTATGATATGCTTAAATGGGCGCATAATGATTTTCTGCAAATAGGCGCGGAAACAGGTTTTTTCGGAATGATAGCATTCCTGTTTCTTTTGATTATCATATTCAGAGAGAGCATAAAAAAACTAAAAACACTTGATAAATCCGAAAAATTTATATTCACAGGATTTCTCTGCGCGCTTGCGGCAACGGTAATTCACTCACTCGTAAGCTTCAATTTTTATAAAACCGTCCCCGTAATGTATTTCTGGATAACAGCAGCCTATTTAACCGGAAAAAACCAAAAGACAGTTGTTTTTAATATGCCTAAATCCCGTTTTTATAAAATATCACTGTGCGCATTTGTAACTATTGCGGCGTTATTTGGCATATATTTTTATACAACTCAATTTGCGGGAGAAATATTATTTTCCATATCTGAAAGACACTCAGTAAATAAACAATGGGAAAAGTCTATCCCTAACCTTAAAAAAGCCCTTGCATATTCTCCCAACAATGCAAAATTCAGATATGCTTTGGGGTTGAGTTACTTTAAGACAGGCAATTTCAAAGATTCCATCGAAGAGTGCAATAAAGCCAGTGCCCTTACTCCCTATGTTTCTGATATAAACCGTCTTTTGGGATACGCGCACAATGAACTGGGAAATGTTTACTTTCAGAAAAAGAAATACGCGAAAGCGCTCATAGAATACAACAGGGTAATTGAAACAACGGAAGCGAGGATGGAATTGAAACTACGCCCCCACGAAGTCGGTATCTTAATGAAAGAACGCGCCAATGCCTATTATAACAGGGGAAACCTGCATACCCTGCACGGTAATTACTTAAAGGCAAGAGACGACTACGAAAAAGCTCTGCGTTTCAATCCACAGCATTTTCTTGCCCGCAAAGGACTTGATAAAGTAATCTCAATCCTCAGTCTGAAATTACAGAATCAGCCCGAATACCCGTAGTAACCGCCATATCCCGAAAGCACTATGCTTGCAAGGCGAAGTTCCTTCTTAGGGTCAAAAGCACTTTCTTTCCCGGAAGAATCAACGGAAGTCACCTGATATGCCGCTTCATAGAATGTTTTCGGAATTGTAGTATCGGTATAAGATGTGGATGAAGTGTTGGCGATAAAACGAAACGTTTTTTCCAATCCGCCTGTTTCAAATCGTGCCTGTCTGTAAACATTGTAACTTGAAGCAGAAGAATTTGCGTTCCAGTTCAATGAAACCTGAGGAGGAGATTTATCGTTATTTACCGAGCCCTTTAAACCGGAAGGTGATTTCGCAGACGAAGTTCCGTTTTTTACAAAAAAGACTTTAGAACCGGCTTCAATAGCGGAAACCTTAGTTCCTTTAACTTTCTGAATTGGTGTAACTTTAACCTGATAATACCCTGTTTTAAGTTTACCAACATTCCATTTATACTTTCTTTTGCCTGGCTTTATGCCTTTCCTTGTCGTGATGGTCTTCCATCCCGTATCAGGGTCCGCAGAAGGATTGCTCCTGTATTCTATCTTTACATCCGATGCATCGTTATCTGCATCTGCCAAATCGTATTTGATCTTAGCTTTGCTTCCCTTTACGCTCACATCTACATTGGTGACATAGGATATGGAATTTGTTTCACTGAAAGGAATAACTGCCTGATAAATGGTAAAATGCTTAACTTTTGCAACAACTACTCCGGCTGATTTTTTTACTTTTTTGACCTTAACGGCTTTAAACTTGTTTCTCGTAAGAGAATAGATTTTAATCTTCGATGTATCAAGTCCCAAAGCGGAAACCGCGTCTTTATCATATGGAATAACAATCTTAACTCTTTTGCGAAATCTGTTTACCCGTTTCCCCTTTACCTTCAAAAAACCTGTATTTGCAATATCAGACACCTGAAAAGCCACACAGGGACCTATGCCAAGAACTTTACCCTTTGCGCCCTGAATCTTAGTGGGCCATGGGAAAGGAAAGGGCACTGCCTCTATGGAAAACTCCGGTGTTTCCACACCCTGGATAATCCCAAATGTTCCCGTTACGGGGATATCTCCCATAAGGGTAATTTGATTCTTGCCCGTATCGATTTTGGATGTGTCTATAAAATATGCGGGAAACTGGTCAGTATCTCCATCACCGTTGGAATCGTGATACAACACCAAAATATTTCCCGAACGTATTTCACCCAACGACCCTGTTATGGACGCGCTTGAAGATATCTGAAGAACTTTATTGTCGCTTCCTGCCACAATCGTGCCTGCCGTTTGCCCTGCAGGAACCTGCGCCTGATATTTTATATAATTGTATTTGCCATCCTCTTTTCTGTAGTCCTTGAGCTTGATATTGACGCTCGCCTGATACAAGGGTGAAAGAGGGTCTTCCACTTCAAGTGTACCGCCTAAAGCGCCGATACGCAATGATGCTTCCCCGGTACCGGGCGCCAACGCCGCATCACTTTTTTCATTAGGAACGATGCCAATAAGTAAAACTGATAGAAATAAAAATAAGAAAAACCGGACTTCTGAGGAAAAGATATTTTTTCCCATAAGTTTGCTCCTTTTTAAATTTATTTAAAGGAAAACAATAAACATAGGGACATCAAAAGTTAATACTACAAAATTATCTTTGATGGAGTTTATTGTCAAGTATTTTCCGAGTAGTCACTCAAAAAATCACTTTATCGACGCAAACCCCTTAATTACCTTTGGCAAAGTTCTAATTAAAATTTTTAAATCCGTCCCAAGACTCCACTCATCTATATACTTCAAATCAAGTTTCATCCAGTCGGAAAAACTCATATTACTTTTCCTGTCAGAAATCTGCCAAAAACAGGTCATGCCGGGCTTTAAAGATAATCTGCGCCTTTGCCATCTTTCATATTTTGTTACCTCGGAAGGAAGTGGCGGCCTCGGGCCCACAAGACTCATATCTCCTAAAAACACATTGACAAGCTGCGGAAGCTCATCAATATATGTGGCCCTTATTATCTTTCCCACAGGGGTGATTCTGGGGTCTTTTCGAATTTTAAATACAGGGCCATCCCTTTCGTTAAGAGGAATTAAATTCCCGATGGATTTTTCGGAGTCTATCTTCATTGAGCGAAATTTATATATGGTGAAATTCCTTCCCGCAAGACCGACTCTTTTTTGGCTGAATATTACAGGCCCTTCACCGGAAACTTTTATTGCCACTGCAACAAGGAGAAACAACGGGGAAAAAAGAATAAGCCCTAAAAAGGAAAAGCTCATATCTAACAAGCGCTTGAGAAATAATTCGAAATTTCTGTCAGGAGTTGTGTTAAAGGTAAGAAGCGGTTTCCCGTGAAAGTACTCAAGGCTTGGTTTTGCAATGACCATGGGATAATACTCGAGAGCGAGTCTTGCCCTAACACCCTCTTCTTCGCAAAATGAGAGAAGGTATTCTATTTCGCTTATATTTCTTCCGGGAAGGCAAATTATGACCTCATCTATAACATTGTCGTGAATTAATTCAGGCATAGAGCTTACATTGCAAAGAATTTTATTCTCATCCACTGCAATGTTTAACGACTCTTCAACTTCCGTGTCAGGTTTGACAAACCCGAAAAGATTCAACCCCCACTTTTTATGCTCCGTAACGGTTTTTGCAATCCTTAAAGCTTCTTCCGTAACGCCCACGATTAGAATATTTCTTTTTAAAAATCCAAAAGATTTTATCCGCGGAAAAATGAAAGATATAAAAAGTTTGAACAATGTCAAAATGAGCAACGATAAAATGACAAAGATAATAATCAATGAACGGCTGAAATACTTTTTTTGAAAAAGAAATATTACGCTACCAAGAATCATTATTCCCCAAAAATGAGTCAGCAGAAGCTTCCCAAAACTTGCAACAGTGAATTTTTCTTCGAATGTTCCAAAAATGTGATTGAATTTCAGTAGTATTCCCCAAAGAGGAATTATCAGCAGTACAATCCACGCATACTCACCCACAGGAAGCATAGTTGTAAAAGAATCGGGGAAAAAATAGTTTCGTATGTAGTAGGAGAGAAAAAAACTTCCCGCAACAAGGGAAAGTTCCGTTATCTGCATTACCCTTGAAACTATCCAGTTTTGTTCTTTAAGCATTTACTTTCCGCCACTTAGATTACAAACTCAAACTGCACACCGGCGATTTTTCAGGAATGTCAGAATGTAAAAGAAAATTGCAAATAATGCACCAAAAAATTTCATTACTCATAAGGGAATATTTCTTTTTATCTTTTAAAGCGGTACTTCAGGATCAGGAAAGGAAATATCGTATCTCTCAAAATATAGCGCTTCCAAAGCCTCGATGGCTCATTGAAAAGCCGGTGCACCCACTCTATACCGTAATTTGACATCCACCGGGGCGCTCTCTGTTTATTCCCTGAAATAAAATCAATTGCGGCGCCCACGCCCACGGCAAGCCTCACATTAAGCCGGGGCAGATTCTCATAAATCCATTTTTCCTGAAGAGGAGTCCCAAATGCTACAACAAGAACCGATGCGCCCGACTCGTTAATCATTTTAAGCACTTCTTCATTTTCGGAACCGCCTTTTTCAAAAAAACCGTGCATAACTCCGGCAACATTCAAATTGTTCATTTTTTCTTTAATCTGCGCTGCCGCCTTGTGCGCAATACCAACCTTGCCCCCAAGTAAAAAGACGCTACTATCAGTCGCGGCAATTTTTTTCAGAAAAACAGGAAGAAAATCAGGTCCTGAGACCTTTTCCTCCAGGGAAGTCCCTAAAATTTTTGAAGCCCAGACCACCGGCATTCCGTCAGCCAAAAGAAGCGCCGATTCATTATAAATCTTTGCCAGCAATGAATCTTTCTCTGAAAGCATTATCGAATCTACATTTGCGGGAAAAATCATATATTGTCCTTCAGTTGAAAGAAGGGTCACTGCCCTTTCAGCGATACCTTCCAGGTTTCCGTCAGAAAACTTAAGTCCGCAAATATTGATTCTCCTATCCATAACAATTACATCATTTCCCCTATGAGAGAGCTTTTTCAAAGACGTTTTCCAGAACTTTCATGCTGGCGTCAATTCTGTATTTTTCGCTTACAAGAGAGCGGGCATTTTCGGATATTTTTTTTCGAAGATTCGAATCAGCCAAAAGCCTTAAGAGTAAATTTCCGAGCATCGGAATATTGCCGGGCTCAACGAGAAATCCGTTTTCACCGCTCTTTATCAAATCTTTTATACCCCCGGCATTTCCCGCAATAACAGACAAACCTCCCGCCATAGCTTCCAGAAGCACAAGAGGAAAACCCTCGGCGTAGGAAGGAAGAACAAAAATGCCATTCTCGCTAAAAAGCCTTTTTTTCGTTTCACTGTCCGCCCACCCCGCAAGTGTTATCCTTTTCGATAATCCTTTCTCTTCTATAATTTTTTCAATCTCCCTGATATTGCCTTCTCCCGCAAGAGTTAAATGGCAGTCATCTCCTGACTTTTTTAAAACTTCCGAAAATGCCTCTATGAGGTCAAATACTCCTTTTCGCTCCTCTATTGCACCCATAAAAAGGATATGGCAGGGTTTTTCATTCTTTTCATTCAATGGGATTGACAAAAATTTTTCAATCTCATCCGAAAAAGGAGGCACAACAATAATGTCTTTTCTTTTTGAAATACGGGCAAGAGTACTTCTCCAAAATTGCGAAAGCGCAATAACGAAATCAGATTTTTTCAGAATATATTCTATATAACGTTTTAAAAAATTCGGCGACCTGAGATAAAAAGAATCGAAGTCATAGGAGTGGCAGTAGAGAATTGTCCTTATCCTTCTCATTTTTGAAATCAACAGAATAACAGATTTTCTTAAAAAGCTTACGTCTCCGCTCATATAGATAACCACAAGATGAGGCGGATTAAATAAGGATTGGATAAAAAAACCAAAGGCGCCTTTTATTGCGACTGCGAATTTTTCGATTTTTTTCCCGTCAATATGAGTAACAGCGTGATTGAAACGATACTTTTCCGCTAATTCGCTTTCAAAAAGGAATTTAACCTGTTGGGATATTCCTCCTTTAACAAGAAGCGATGGGCTGACAACGGTTATTTTTTTTGGAAAAACGGTATCGGCATATTTTGCCATTTCTTCAAAAGGAGAGCATAGAAACGTGAAGTGCCCTTTGATTCTGGCTTTCAGTATATCTTCATTGCCTACAGAGAGGAGGTAAAGAGCGGAAGAAATCATCAATCTCAAAAAAGAGGCGCTTTTCTTGATTAGAAACAGCGTTTTCCCTTTCCAGAGAGGATTTCTTTTTATATAGGAAAGGCATGCGCTTCTCTGAAATTCAAAATACATTCTGCCCACCCATTCACTTTCCAGATTTCTCGCGGAAGAAAAAGAGCTTTGTCTGTGGGAATGTATCATCGCGGCATTGCGGCATAGGGCAATTTCCCATCCCTTATTCTTTGCCTCAAAACATATATCTTCGTCACCGGTAAAAGAATTTTCATCAAAACCGCCGGTTTCATCGATTACCACCCGCCTGAACATCATAGCGGCACCCATAACCCATCCTTCCCGAGTCGTTCTTTCTCTCCTCTCCGGTTTTCCGTCTCTGTTGCCATAAATTCCCGTAGGGGGAAACATTCTGTCCATGAAAAAAGTTTCCGCGAGAGTGAAAGGAATTGTCCTGTATTTGTAGAATACGGGCTGAACGCTGCCATCTGAGTAAAAAAGTCTGCTCGTTGATATTCCCACCCGGGAATTATCATTCATAAAGTCCACTAATTTTTCTATTGCGCCTTTTAAAACGATTATATCGTTGTTCAGAACAAGAACATATCTTCCAGACGAAGCTTTTATTCCCGCATTTACCGCGGGGGTAAAACCTAAGTTTTTTTCAAAACGCAGGATTTTTACTTCAGGATATGTTTTTTCAAGAAATTGCGCAGTCCCGTCCCGTGAACCGTTATCGGCGACAATTATTTCAGCGGGGAATTTCGGCATATTCTGCGTAAGCGATCTCAGACAGTCTTCAAGAAGGTCCTTTCCGTTCCAGCTGGGAATTATAACGGATAATTCTTTTGCCCTCTCATTATCCATTCTCTTTTACAATCCCTTTTTTAAATCCTTTATGAAGATAATAAGAAAAAACACTTTTTAGGAAAAAAGCGTTTATGCCTTCTATTTCCTCATCTGCCGCAGTTGAAAATAATTTCTTCTCCATCAATGAAACAACCGCTCTGTTTCTAAATAGTGTTTTTATAAAGTTCCTTTCACGCCTGAATTTTCCTTTCATATAACGGTATCCAAAATTTTTGGAAAGTTCGGGCCATTTTTTCAATAAAATCCTAAGTGACATTCCGCTTCTCTCCATTCGCTCCGCAACATTTTGCAAGGTCTGATCGTGAAAATGATAGACAGGGGCATTACTGTTAAAAAAAATTTTCATACCGGATTTTTGACATCTGTAACCCAGTTCAATATCTTCCCATGCCGCATAAGGAAAGCTTTCATCAAAATAAAGGCCATTTCTCACGAGAAATTCCTTCTTCAGGGAAAGATTTGATGAATAAAAGGAGTTAAAGTCGGTTTCGGACATATCACCGCCGGAATCTTTTTTCAGAAACTGAAGCTCTTCTCTTTGCAGAAACTTTATCATCGCCTTATTTGAAACTGATTCATCCCACTTGATTTCACCGGTCATTGCAAAGAATACTGCCTTATTGCTGGTTTCATGAAAACGTAAATGTTCCTCTATTGTTTCCCCGGAAAACCTCACATCGTCGCCTGCAAAAAGGAGTATCGGCGCCTCCGCCAAACCTATTGCCATATTCCTTGCTCCCGCGGGACCTCTTGATTCAATATAAAGATACTTGCTGTTTTTCTCAAAGTTTCTGCAGACCTCCATATTCTTGTGCATCATTTGGCTTTCGGAACCGTCATCTACAACTATGACTTCCATCTCTTTGCTCTCAGGCGATTCAATGAGACTTCCCAATGTTTTTAAAAGAAAACCGGGACGATTTTTTGTGGGAATTATTACGGTCATTCTTTTCATTTATCTTGCCTCTCTTCCACTAAATATAATACGGAAAAGCGCGGTGCTCTGAATCAGTAAAGCGAGCAAATCCATCATCAGAAAATAGGGGTGCAGAGGAAAGCGGTGCATTGAAGAAATTCTTCTCAAAGGATTCATCAATATCATCTTTATATAGCTCGCTATATAGTGTTCCCCGTTTTTTTTAAGGGCATAAGCGCCCCAAAAATACCAGTTATATATCGTTTTTAAAATTGATTTAAAATTCTCTTTCTTGAGATGCAGCACTTTTGCCTGCGGGACAGAGACCAAAGAGTAACCTTTTCCTCTAAGGCGCACTCCCATATCCACATCTTCTCCGTTTGTCCTGAATGCCGGGTCGAATCCTCCCACATCATTGAGTGCCGAAACCCTGTATGATGAACAAAGACCCCAAAGAAACGGAACTTCATCCGAATTCCTCCGCGCCTGTTTCATGGAAACTTCTCTCCACCTGTAAAGGAGTGAGTCCCTTTCCTTTTCCACTGCAATTCCTCCCACTCCCGCGACATTGTCATCATAACAGGTTTTAATCTTTTGAATAAAAGTTTTTTCCACAACTGTGTCGCTGTCAAAAAAAAGAATAATATCGTTATTGCAATTCTTCAAAGCGCTGTTTCTCGACGCGGCAAGCCCCATATTTTTTTTATGGCTGATGAGTTCAACTTCCCGGAAACTGTTGGCAATTCGAGCAGTCTCATCCGACGAGCCGTCGTCTATTACAACTATTCTGTCCGGCGGAGGGTCAAGGGATATAACGGATTCGAGATTATCTCTTAAATATTTTTCGGCATTATAAGCGGGGATAGCTACAAGAATTGTCAAGTTACCGTCTTTCAATTAATTGTATGCTATTTGAATTACTCTGTTGTCAATCAATCGCGCGCTTCCGACTTTTATTGCCACTGCAATCAATATCCTGCTTTGCGGATTTTCAATATAATGTAGAGTGTCCGGGTCGCAAAGAGCGATATAATCGACTTCAGCGCCTTCCTCTTGCCCTACCATCGAAGAAAGTTCTCCGATAATCTCCATGATTTCTTTCCTTCCTTCTCTTATGAGCTTTTCCGCCTCATCGACAACGCGCGGGACTATCAGGGCGGTTTGCCGTTCTTCATCTGTGAGATACTTATTTCTGGAACTCATGGCAAGTCCGTCGCTTTCCCTGACAATGGGCATTTCAACAATACTCACATCGAGGTTAAGGTCTTCCGTCATTCTTTTTATTATCTGAAGCTGCTGATAGTCTTTCATTCCAAAATATGCTCTGTGAGGATTTACAATGTTAAAGAGTTTTAGCACTACGGTAGTCACACCGTCAAAATGTCCGGGACGCGACATGCCGCAAAGATGATTCTGGAGTTCTTTTACGGATACACAGGTTTCAAATCCCGCGGGATATATTTCCTCATTTGACGGTGAAAAAACTATATCAACATTCTCATTCTCACAAAGGGCACAATCGGTTTCGAAAACCCGGGGATAAGAATCCAAGTCCTCTCCTTCTCCAAACTGCAGAGGATTAACAAAAATCGTCACAACGGTAACATCAGATTCCTCGACAGATTTTCTGACAAGAGATAAATGCCCCTCGTGCAGGCAACCCATAGTCGGAACTACTCCTATGGATTTCCCCTGAGCGAGCAATTTAGCCGATTGCGTCTTCATTTGCGCTACGGTTTTAATGATATCCACATTCTAACCCCTGGCCGACAAATCCAATGAGTGCCAGAAACTTGAAAAATACTGCACTCCCGATATAACCGCAAAAATTGCGGCAAGAAAAATTACCGTGAATCCCGAAACCTTGAGGTAATAAAAGAGTTCCTCACTGCTTGTGCCGGAAAGAATTAAAAGGAGAATTCCGCAAATCTCAAAAACCGTCTTGTATTTCGCCGTCACATTTGCCTGAATGACAAAACCCTGTGACGCGGCTATATTTCTCAATCCATCAATGCAAAAATCCCTGCCTATTATGAAAACTACAATCCACGCCGGTATCTTTTGAAGGTCAACAAGGGAAATGAGGGCAGATGATGTGAGAAGTTTGTCGGCAATAGGGTCAAGCAGTTTGCCAAAATTCGTAACCTCGTTCCTGTATCTGGCGATATATCCGTCAATAATATCAGTAAGAGAGGCAATGAGGAAGATAAACGCGGCAATGAGATGCATATAATATTTCGTTGAATAAAGCAGAAAAAACACTATAAGCGGCACGAGAAAAATTCTGAATATAGTTATGCGGTTTGCAAGATTCATTTTTATTTTTTTTATCGGAACAAGCAGATAACAGGAACTTTACAAAAAATCTTTCTATTATGCTTTCTATAATAAAAAAACCGAAGGTTCCCTAAAATTCGCTATATTCTTCAAAATCTTTATCCAGTCAATTATGTAAATTAAAAGTGTAACAATTTCCTTTTTTAAAATAAAGATTTTTCCAACAGCAATTAAAAAAATTTCGCAAATATATTTTTATCAATCAGACATTTATGCCGGGAAAAGGAAAAATTGAATGATACTTTTTCAAAATCATATTGTATTGACAGATTGTTAATTAAAAAATAATGTTTAAAATGACCCAAAAAACTAGGAATATAAAATGGTCAGGATAGCGTTTCTTCAAAATTTTTGGTATGAGTTTCTGGGGGTTATGTATCTTTCATCACTCCTGAAGAAGAATGGTCACAGTTGTGAAGTGTTTATCGAGTCCGGGGAACGAAATATTTATGAAAGTGTGGAAAAATACAATCCCCACATCATCGGATTTTATGCCACAACAGGCACGCACAACTGGGCTCTTAAAATAGCGGATGAATTAAAAAAAAGAACCAACGCAAAAATAATAATGGGTGGACCTCACCCTACCTTTTTTCCTGAAATTATAAGTGATCCATCGCTTGACATTATCTGCAGAGGCGAAGGCGAATATGCAATGCTCGAGCTTGCCGAATGCCTCGACAAGGGTAAACCCTACAACAATATTCAAAATCTCTGGGTAAAAAACGGCAACACCATAACAGAAAATGATTTAAGACCCCTTGTGGAAGACCTTGATACCCTTCTCCCTCCGGACCGCACCCTTTACGCGAAATATCCTTCCCTAAAAGATAATTTAAGCGTTTTTACGGGGAGAGGATGCCCCTATAACTGCTCATTCTGTTTTAATAAAAGCTATATCAGGCTTTATGAGGGCAAAGGGAATCCAATAAGAAGGCACAGTCCGCGATGGGTGATAAATGAATTGAAGAAAATCATAGAGCTATACAACACAAAGTTTATCAGGTTTGACGATGACGTCTTTATTCTTAACAGAAAATGGCTTTGCGAATTTTTCCCGCTTTATAAAGAAGAGATAGGACTTCCATTTACCTGCCTTCTACATGCAAGTTTAACAGATGAAAAAACCGTTTCCATGCTTAAGGACGCGGGATGTGAAATGGCATATTTCGGAATTGAATCGGGCAATGTGGAATTGAGAAATACCTTGCTCAACAAGGGAATTTCCAATGAGGAAATCATCAATGCCGCAAATCTGCTGAAAAATGCCGGAATTAAAATAGGGACTTACAATATGCTGGGAATTCCCGGAGAAGACGTGGGAAAAGCTCTTGAAACCATTCATCTAAACCGTCAAATAGGAGTCGATTATCCCTGGTGCTCTCTCTATCAGCCATATCCGGGAACGGAGTTGGAAAAAATCTGCAGGGGAAAAAATCTTCTTCCCGAGCCATACAACTATAATTCAATATCACCTTCCTTCTTCAAAAGAAGCGTTGTCCAAAACAGGGACAGAAACAAACTTCAGCGACTGCAGAAACTCTTTCATTTAACAGTAAAATATAAATTTCTCGAACCCTTAGTAAAGCTTGCAATTCAACTTCCCATAACCTTTCTCCTCGATGCTGTTTTCTACATAACCTATGCGGTCCGCTACAAGAAAACATATAAGGTATCATTATGGCGAATCATTATAACCGGACTGAAATCAAGGGAATATATATAGCGGTTTAGTATTTCCCTAAGGATACAATCCGCGCATTTTCTTCGCCCTTGCCACTCTTTCTATACCAATCATCAACGCCGCAGTACGCATATTGACTTTTCTTTTTTCTTTTTCATTCAATACCTGCCTGAAAGCTTTACTTAACAGTTTTTTAACTTCATTTATAACCTTTTTCTGTTCCCAAAAAAAGCTTTGCAAATCCTGTACCCATTCAAAGTATGAAACGGTAACACCACCTGAGTTTGCGAGAATATCGGGAATTACCACTATTTCTTTCTCTTCAATTATTTCATCGGCTTCTTCAGTCGTAGGTCCGTTTGCCGCTTCGGCCAGAATTCTGCATTTAAGTTTTTCCGCTTTTTCGGCATCGATGCTTCTTGCAACGGCGGCAGGAATCATAACATCGCAGTCAACAGACCAAAAATCATCAAAAGTAATTTCCTCTCCGCCCTTAAACCCTTTTATACCGCCTGTTTCCTTTACGTAATTCGTAAGTTCCGAAACATTCACACCCCCGGGATTTTGTATTGCTCCCGTCACATCGCACAAAGCGACAACTTTCCAGTTTTTTCTTGCGGCAATCTCCGCCGCCGCGCCGCCGACCTTTCCAAAGCCCTGAATGGCAACTCTTACTTCATTTCCTTTAAAACTTGCAATAGGCAGGGTTTCTGAAATAAGGTGAATGATACCGCCCCCAGTCGCCATACTTCTCGCCTCAGACCCTCCGAGAAGAATATCCTTTCCCGTTACCACTCCGGGAATCGTATGTCCCTTCTGCATACTGTATGTATCCATCATCCACGCCATAACCTGTCCGTTAGTCCCCATATCGGGCGCCGGGATGTCGGCATCAGGCCCTATGACCGTTATTATTTCCGATGTAAATCGCCTTGTAAGCCTTTCCAGTTCTCCCTGTGACATAGCCGTAGGATTACACTTCACTCCGCCCTTTGCGCCTCCGAAAGGAAGCCCTATAATGGCGCATTTCCAGGACATCCACATAGCCATTGCCGCAACTTCACCGAGGGTTACGTCCTGGTGATATCTTATGCCTCCTTTTGTGGGTCCCATAGTCCTGTTATGCTGGACTCTGTATCCCGAAAACACTTCCGTTTTACCACTATCCATTTGAACAGGGATGGAAACCATAAAACTTCGAGCGGGATATTTGATTCTCTCCATAACATTATCATCGAGACATAACATTTCAGCCGCTTTCTCAAACTGCTTCACTGCCATATTGAAAACAGGACCCTCATATTCAAAATACAATGTCATTCCTCCCCGTAAGAACCTTAAACTTTATATATTTCAGGTATTCTGCTCTGAAAGCAGGGCATATCTTTTCTTATCTTTTTTACCTTTTCCATGTGGCAATCAGTTGATATTATTTTCTCCTTCACTCCCGCACTGGCAAGAATCTCCCCGTCAGGCGCTATAATCATCGAATTCCCGCAGAAAATAAAACTTCCTGTTTTCCCGCAAGCCGCCGCGCCAACCACATAACACTGATTTTCTATCGCCCTTGCGCGAAGAAGCGTTTTCCAGTGCTCAACCCTCACGAGAGGCCATTGCGCGCATACGGCAATAATTTTCGCTCCCGCAACAGCCATACTTCTTATAAACTCGGGAAATCTCAAATCAAAACAAAGGGCAACTCCGATTTTTCCAAAAGGGGAGTCAAATAAGGTTATTCTGTTTCCTCTTTTTAAAAATTTATCTTCCCGCATAGGTGAAAAAAGATGGACCTTACGATACTTTCCCGACACTTTGCCGGTGTTATCAACTACAAAAGCCGTATTATATATTTTTTCCCCGACAGCCTCCGGCATTGACCCGATTATAAAAATATTTCTCTCTGACGCAATTTTCCCGAGAAAATCCAACACATACGCGCTTTTTTCGGACACCCTGGCAAGATGCCTGTAACTGAATCCGCTTGTCCACATTTCGGGCAGGACAACTATGCCGTTTTCGACGAAAGATTTATTCAAAGAGGAATTTACTGTGGCAATATTTTCATCCACCCTGCCGTAAGACACCGAAAATTGAACTGCAATAAGTTTCTTGAATTCATTCATTGTTTCTGTTTTTAATTATGTCTTTCTAATCATAACATTTACAAATTCAGCTGATTAAACTAAATAGTCTTTATAATTTTTGTATATTGTCAATTGCATTCTTACGGAGAATACATTTTGACTAAAGAATTTTTTACCCATGAGGTGTTTAAGTGTTTCTCGGAATTGACTTCCTGATCAATGCGCAGGGAATCCCTTTTGTTTCCGAAGTCAATATAGGACTTCCCGGAGGAATTTTCGAACACGAACTCATAGACCGCTATATTTATAGAAAAAAAACCGCGATTTTTGATTATATAGAAAAGATCTGCGAGGAGTGTTACGGTAAAAGCTTCAGGGATTATATAAGGGGTAATCCGGAGTTTGATTCACACAGGAAGTTTAAGATGTGGATGGATAAAACAGATAAACTTCCCGAAAAACTGTTTCCTCTCTTCAGACTCGAAGACAAGTGGAATCAATACAACCTGCTGAAAAATGATTTTCCGCTTCCATACACCGAAATCTTTACGGGCAGTCACGGGCAAATTGACAAATTTAAGGAGAAGTTCGGGAAAATAGCACTGAAGAGGCGTTGCGGAAGATGGAGTAAGGGATTTAGAGTCATTGAGAATAATATGGACGCGGGACCGGCAAAAGAAAACTATATCTGCCAGCAATTTATAGACTCAAAAATCAACGATTATATCTTTTCGGTGAGAATAAACACTCTTGGAGGATTCTTTCTCTGTTTGAGCGGAGACCTTACTCCATCCTATGAATCTAAATGGAGATATATCGCCGCAATCGAAGAGGGAGGGGAACAAAAGTTAGAAAGAGAAAGTTTTGATATACTCGATGTGCTTGAAACCTCGTGGGAAGGCAAAATATGGTGCGACGACAATATAAACGATGAACTTAAACTGAATCTGACACGCGACAAAATCGCCATTACAAAAATTTTCCTTAAAAAAGAAACTATCAAAACCATCAGAAAAACAGCTTCGGGAATTTCCAACCTTTATGAAAAACTCGACCCCTCAATACTTCCGCCTGCTTTTTTTGAAAAGTAGAGCTCTAAAATCTCGTCCGCGCTCATTTTGATAAGTTCTTTGAATGAACGTTTTTTAATCAGTTCGGAAACAATATGAAATCCGAAAAAATAGTCTTCCCTTCCCACAGACCCTTTGCATAAGGCGTCTTTTCTGTAAAACCTTCCAAGATTCCCTCTGCTCTGCGCCGAATCAAGTATCTTCTCTTCAATGATTTTGAAATTTTCAAAGCACCACTTATAAGCTTCATCACCATAAAAAAGATAATCCCGGCGCCTCTTTCCCGGAAGAAGCAAGCTGGAAAAAAGTGTTGCAAGTCCCTCGCCTATAAAATGCTCCTTAAAGGGAGTAAGGGAAAGAATTTCTTTTTGGCTCATTTTTATATGGGCACCGTATGCTTCCATAAGTCCGGGAATGGTATCACGCGCAACATGAGACAATTCGTGTCCGGCAATCAACTGTATATATTCAATATCGGCGCCGGGATAATCCACTCCTATAAAGACCACGGGAGTCCCCTGCGAATAAACGGTTATGCCGTCACTTGAACACCCAAGAGTATAAAAAAACACGACACGGCAGTTTATATTCCGGCAAAGAATTTCTTCGGCTTTTGTGTGAATTTCTCCGATTGCCTCACTCAGACTCCAGGACTTTCTCTTTCTTGTCACACTTTTGTAATAATCAATATCCCGAAGGACTCGCTCTAAGCGAAGATTATCATCATTCCACAAACCTCCCGCTTCTTTCAGGAGGTTAAGATAAGGGAAAAAAGGAGAAATGTAATATTTTTCAAGACTTGACAGGGAATAGTCTTTAGCCCGATTAAAAAGGAAATTGTCAAAATCAGAAGTAAAGTCAATGAATTTTATATTATTGTCATTCATGAACCTTAATAATGGTTTCCGCGTTTTTACCGAGAATTTTTTCCACTTCCTCCCGGGAAAAGTCGACACCCTTTCCGTTTCCTTCGGGAAGATTTTTTATAATTTCAACCCACTCCCCGTTTGACATAGCAGAGCGCGCGGAAGGAAAATCCGTTGCAAAAAGAATCTTATCGTCTCCTCCAAGGTTTATTGCCTCTCTTAACATTGCGCGAAATTTTTCAGGCGACTGATGATATCCGAACTGATAGGAGGAAATATCGGTAAAAAGATTGTCCCGGGTACGCATAAGAGAAAGCAATTCATCGCGCCACGGTCCTCCGAGGTGCGCGGCGATAATATTCAAACGGGGAAAATCAACGGTCACATCATCGAGATGCAAGGGTCTTGCATACTTGCCTTTAAGAGGAGGAAACATCGTGCCTGAATGAGTGAGCACAGGGACATTATATTGCTGCGCAACTTCAAAGAGAGCGTAGCATTCATCGGAATCGGGATAGAATCCGGCAGTGGGATGAATTTTAAGTCCCTTCATTCCCCATTCGTTAATCATTTTTTCAAAAAGCTCCGGAGAATTTTCCCTTCGGGGGTCTATACCGGCAAAGGCAATCAACCTGCCCTTATTATTTTTTGCAATATCCGCGAATGATTTATTTATCTCCTCAATGGGTTTCTCCGGTTCTCCAAGTCCTACTCCAAGGTCAAGGACAAGAATAACGCTTTTATCAATTCCCGCGTCATCCATTTCTTCGAGAAGTTGCAGTCCTTCGGGGTCATATCCCTGTGAGAGGACTTCATCTCTTGCCATCTCGGGGGTTATTTCCATCCCCTGTTTCTTCATTGCCATAGACATCAGGTTTCCCACGCCAAGCAGAAAGCGGTCGGGAAGCCATTCTTTGGTATTTAGGTGCGTATGGACATCGATAATCATTTTCTCTTCCCTTCATCTGTTTTAAAATCGACTTCGTTTTCTTCATCTTCCTTCAAGTTCTCGCTTTTGCAGTTAGGGCAGTAGAACGCGCCTTTATTGGATGCCACAAAATCAATATTGCAGTTAAGACAGGTAATTATTTTTATTCCTCTTTTTTCCATTTCCCTTACAACGGTATAGTAATAGAGACGATATCCGCATTTAAAACAGTAGAGGGATGACTCCCTCCCTTTACCGTCCCTTACAATAAGTGTATTACCGCATCGCGTACATTGAATAGCCGCGTCGGAATTGTAAAACTGATATCCCATTGCATGTCCTTAAAATAGAAGAAAAAGAGTTACTCCTTCTTTATATTCCAGCCTTTCCATTGCCATTTGCCGTCAGGGAGTTTTCTATAAAACATAAGCACTGTCCCTCTGCCGTAATATGCTTTGTTTAGTTTTAGAACAACGATTGTTCTGTCCTTTTCATTGTAAATTCTCTTAACTTCGTAACCTGCCGCCTTTGACTGCTCCCACTCCGCGCGAGGTTGCCCGGTTTCGGGATTTATTTTTTCGATAGTTGTGAAATCTTTAAAAATTTTATCTTCCGGAGGTCTGCTACACCCCGAAACCAAAAGGAAAAACAATAAAAGAAAAAGAACCCCTTTAATCGAAAATAATTTCATATTCAGCTGTTTCCTCCTCATACACACAAAGCTTTATACTTATCAGATTAAAAAAAATTATCAAATACAAATACTGTTTTTAAAGAATAAACAGGACAATAATGGATGATACAGAAAATCAGAGAGATATCAAGGGAGTAGGAGCTTTTCGGGAAGTCAGAATTACATTTACTTCATCAAATTTTCTGTACCCTTTCATGGTATTGTACAGGGTTTCCCTTGCAATGGAAGCTGTGTTGTTATGGTCGCTCAAATGGGCAAGAAAAAGTGTTTTCAGTTGTTTGCCCATATATCTTTTCACAAATGCAGACGCATCGTTATTTGACAAGTGCCCGTATCTTCCCCGAATTCTTTCTTTTAAATATTGCGGATAGGGGCCATTTTCAAGCATATCTATATCATGGTTGAACTCGAGCACCGCCGCATCGAGAAAGGGAAATATATCTTTAATAGAGTCGTTTATTCTTCCCAAATCAGTAAAGACTCCAAGATTTTTCTTTTCATTTCTGATAAAAAGGCAAACCGATGAGGCAGAATCGTGATCGCTTCGTATTGCTTCAATACCAAGTCCGTTAATTTCAAAAACCGAATGAGGAGTAAAATATTCAACATCTGACACTTCACCTAAAATGTTTCTCGCCGCATTATAGGATTCTTTTTCGATAATTATCGGAATGGCGTGCCGCCTGCTCAAAATTCCCGCGCCCTTGGTATGGTCGCTATGGTCATGGGTAATAATTATCGCATCGACGCTTTGGACACTTTTACCTATATTGGAAAGGCGCTTCTCCGTTTCTCTTCCGCTAAGCCCCGCGTCTATTAGAAAACCTCTGTCATTGTTTTCCACATATATGCAGTTCCCACTGCTTCCGCTTCCCAATACCGACACTTTCATAAAAAATATTCCCTTTAAAATTTTTTTTCTATTGTATTCTCATTTTCGCAATCTTCAAAATTCTTTTTACCGGTCTCTCTCTTTTTTACTTTTTCCCTCCCCTGTGTTAGTTTCGAACACAAACTTGAAAGGAAATATTAGGTTAAAGTGGAAAAAGAAACGGACAATGCAAATGTCGCATCTTTTTTCTTTAAGAGCTCTTTAAAGCATAACAATAAGGATTTTCTTTTCTTCCCTCATAATCAAACAAGCTTCAGCTACCGCGAACTTGAAAAAAAAATAAAAAAAAGAGCCGCTTTTTTGAAGAGTCAGGGGATAGGAAAAGGGGACTGCGTGAACATTCTCCTTCCTAACTGCCCGGATTTTATAATTTCCTTCCTTGCCTCGTTGACCCTGGGCGCTGTGGCAAACCCCATAAATAGCGGGCTTAAACCCGATGCAGTAAGTTATATTCTCAATCACTCCGAAGGAAAGATTTTGATTACCTCAAAGGATTTTTCCGCAAAGCTCAAAGAAATTTCATCCTCATACAGGAACGGAGCAAAAAAAATTTTTTTTTCAGACAGTCACAGGAAATACCAAAATATAAATGAAGAGGAATCCGTCTTTCCTGATGAAGTTTCAGTTGAAAGACTCACCGCCGACGATACGGCAATACTAATTTATACATCAGGCACTACGGGCAGGCCGAAAGGCGTTATGCTTACCCACGGAAACCTGAGTGCAAACGCGAAGGATATCAGCTCATGGCTCAAACTTTCCGAAAATGACCGGCTCATGTGCATCATGCCCTACTTTCACCTGAACGGCATTATGATTACGCTAATTGTTCCCTTTTTCATTGGCGGAAGCCTTGTCCTGAAAGAAAAATTCAGCGCTTCAGACTTCTGGAGTGATGTATCGAAATTTAAAATTTCCACGTTTGGTTCCGTGGCAACAATGCTCAACATACTTAACCGAAACTTCAGAGAAAAGGATTTTAATTACGACATTTCATCCCTTAAGTATGCCCTTTGCGGTTCCGCTCCCGTGCCCGTGGAGGTAATCCGGAATTTTGAGAAGAATTTCAATGCCCCGGTAATCGAAGGATACGGTCTTACGGAATCAACTTGCCGTTCAACTTTCAATCCTGTAGACAGCAAAAAAAAATCCGGTTCTGCGGGATTGCCTCTGTCAAACGAAATAAAGATTATCGATGGGAAAGGGAATAGTCTCGGCAGCAATGAAAAAGGCGAAATAATCATTAGAGGAAAAAATATAATGAAAGGGTATTTTAAAGACCCTGAAACCACGTCAAAAACATTGAAAAAAGGATGGCTTCATACGGGCGATATCGGTTGGAAAGACTCCGACGGCTTTTACTACATCGTTGACAGAAAGGATGACCTCATCATAAAGGGTGGCGAGAACATATATCCGCGTGAAATCGACGAAGCGCTTTATGGAATCGGTGGAATTGCGGAAGCGGCAACGATAGGCGTGCCAGATAATAAGTACGGCGAAAATATAAAATCATTCGTAAAACTTGAAAATGGAAGCAATCTCAACCCGGAAAAGATATTGGAAATATTAAAAAACAAGATAGATAATTTCAGATGTCCCCGCGAAATAGAGATTGTTGAAAACATACCAAAAGGACCAACGGGAAAACTTCTTAAAAGAGTTCTAAAAAAATAATAGAATACAAAATAATTAAGTTTATAAAAAAATCGATAGACAGCAGGTGTATTTCACTTTATTTTCTGAATTTTTCCATTATTATTTCTTGTAAGGAATCATTCGACTTATTGACAATTTTGAATAAATTCAATTAAATAAATGGTTTAACAGGTCGAAATATGATAGACATTTCATTAGAAACAATGAGGTAGAGGCAGGGCACATGGCAAAACTCGGACAGCTTCTAATCGATGCGGGTATAATAAACAAAGAACAGCTCATTGAAGCGCTGAAAACTCAGAAGACATCAAGGGAGCGTATAGGCACTGTTCTCGTAAAATCAGGCGCTTTGACGGAAGACACCATAACGTCTTTTCTCAGTCAGCAATACGGTGTGCCCTCGATTAATCTTGAAGATTTTGAAATTGATGCTTCCGCCTGCAAACTTATTCCTCCCAAAACAGCCAAAAAGTATGAAATAATCCCCATCAGCCGAATCGGTTCCACAATCACCGTTGCTATGGTCGACCCCTCCAATGTATTTGCAATCGACGATATCAAGTTTATGACAGGATACAATGTAGAGCCTGTTGTCGCTCCCGAAAGCGAAATAAAGAAAGCCATTGAAGAATTCTATAAAAAAGGCGGCAACGGCTCAGAACCGGTAAACATGCTCATTGACGACAAGGATATCGAACTTGAAGAGGATGTGGGCATAGGCCCAATGATGGATGATGACGAAGAAGAGGCTCAGTTTGAAATCGGTGAACTTGACAAACTTGTTTCGGGCGCGGCTGATGCAGTTGAAGTTGTGGAAGAAGATTCCGGTGATGACGCCTTCGGGGAAGTAGAAGCGCCTGTCGTAAGACTTGTTAACGGAATACTGCTTAAAGCAATCAAAACGAAGGTTTCTGACATACATATCGAACCCTATGAAAAGAATTTCAGAGTCAGATACAGAATGGACGGAGTGCTTCATAAAACGATGGAGCTTCCCATAAAAATAAAAAACGCGCTTGTTTCAAGAATTAAGGTTATGTCCAGACTTGACATCGCGGAGAAAAGACTCCCTCAGGATGGCAGAATAAAATTGAAGCTTGGAGCAAAAAGGGAAATGGACTTCAGGGTTTCCATACTTCCCACACTCTTTGGTGAAAAAGTTGTAATGAGACTTCTTGACAAATCAAACCTTCAGCTTGATATGACCAAACTTGGTTTTGATGAAAACCCTCTTGCGGCCTTCAAGGAAGCTATTCATATGCCTTTCGGAATGGTCCTTGTAACAGGACCCACGGGAAGCGGTAAAACAACCACTCTTTATTCTGCGATAAGTGAACTCAATAAAATCACGGAAAATATAATGACTGCCGAAGATCCTGTGGAATTTAACCTTATGGGAGTCAATCAGGTGCAGATGCACGAAGACATCGGTCTCAATTTTGCCGCGGCGCTTCGTTCATTCTTACGACAGGACCCAGACATTATACTCGTAGGTGAAATCAGAGACTATGAAACGGCTGAAATCGGAATTAAAGCCGCTTTGACAGGCCATCTCGTACTCAGCACCCTGCATACGAACAATGCCCCTGAAACAGTAAACAGAATGCTCAATATGGGAGTGGAGCCCTTCCTTGTTTCATCTGCCGTAAATTTAATAGTTGCCCAGAGACTTGCAAGAAAAATTTGTTCCGAGTGCAGCGAACCCGTTGAAAGCACAAAGGAAGCGCTCCTCGGAATTCAGTTTACAGAAGAAGAAATCGAGCAGGGAATAGAAGTTCACCAGGGGAAAGGTTGTCCTGTCTGCGGAAATACGGGATATAAAGGCAGAGTCGCCCTATATGAAGTGATGCCATTTTCAAAGGCGATAAGAGAACTCATTCTCCAGGGCGCCCAAACACCTGAATTAAAGAAGCAGGCAATAGAAGACGGAATGCAGACTCTGAGAAGAAGTGGATTAAATAAAATTAAGGACGGAGTGGCCACCCCCGAGGAAATTGTCCGCGTTACTGTGCCTGATTAATTTTAACTTTACTCCCGCCTTAAAATTTCAGTAATATATAAGTATACAAGGGGAGGATTTAAACAATGGCCGCATTTGTTTATGAAGCTAAAACACTGGGGAGTGAAATAAGAAAGGGTGAAATCGAAGCGGCAACACTCGATGAAGCCAAAAAAATACTCCGCACACAAAAGCTCATTGTAACATCCATAAAAAAGAAAGCCGCCGCAATTAACATACAGATTCCGGGACTCGGCGAAAAAATTGTTGATAAAGACATCGTTATCTTTACCCGCCAGTTTGCCACTATGATAGAAGCGGGACTCCCTCTCGTGCAGTGTCTGGAAATACTCGCGACACAATCGGAAAAAAAACCGCTCAGGGATATTCTTGCCGTTGTAAAAGACGATGTGGAATCGGGATCCACATTTGCCGACGCCCTGAGAAAACATCCTAAAACCTTTGATAATCTCTTTGCAAATATGATTGAAGCCGGAGAAACGGGAGGTATATTGGATAATGTCTTAAAAAGACTCGCGGCATATATCGAAAAAGCTCAGGCGCTCAAAGCCAAGGTGAAAAAAGCGAGTGTCTACCCTATAGCAATTATGTCAATTGCCTTCGTGGTAGTGGCAGCACTTCTTATCTTCGTTATTCCCACATTTGCGCAGATGTTTGCCGATTTCGGCGCCGAACTGCCCGCACCTACTCAAATAGTAATAGGTATGAGTGATTTTGCCGCGAGCTGGAAAGGTGGCGCTGTTTTTCTTGGAATTATAGCCGTTATATTCGCTTTTAAAT
>CAZJVM010000017.1:44221-47975 GCA_964549305.1 uncultured bacterium | reverse complement strand
ACCTTCAACCTACGGATTAAGAGTCCGTTGCTCTGCCAATTGAGCTAGCGGCCCGCAAACATATAAAATACAGACAGGTTTTTACATCTTTTTTTGACGTAAAGTCAAGGGAAAGTCGATGCTTAGCCTTCTTTACTCCATACGACATTTCTGAATCCTTTGCGCATACTGAGATATTTTATTTTTTCCGGCTCGATAGTGATTATGTTATAGTTGAACTGCTTCCAGCCTTCGTACAATCCCTGTTTCTTTATCCCTTCGATATTGCGGCAGTATCTCTCGATTTCCCCGGCTTTTTCCGGATTGTCGTGTTTTTTGAAGACCGAAGCTTTTCCCCATACCTGTATTCCCGAAGCGCTGAAGATGTCTTCTCCCGGTTCGTATGAATCGTGAATTGTGTAACATACCTTTGGATTGGTCTTCAGGTTGGCGAATTTTCCTCCTCCCTCTGAATAGATGTAAACCGTCAAACCGTTACTGAAGTATTCGAGGGAAGTCGAACGTGGTTCATTATCAATGCACGTGGCAAGACTCAATACATTATGCGTATCAAGAAAAACGGTTATTGTTTTAAGAAAATCTTCTTCCGCTATCGATTCGGTAAGTTCGATATTCAGATGCCTGAACATCGACTTTTGTCTGTCATTCATACGTGGTATCAACATTTTGCCCATTTGTAGAAAACCTCCGCAATAGATTGCAGTAACAGTTACTGAAGATATTTATCACGCTTAATGAGAATTTTCAATGGTGGTTACGTGGTCACGGGCGAAAAAACTTTTCTTTAAAAGGATTTGTGTAACTGATATGATTAAAAAATTATTATAGATTAGGCGTGGTTTTAATGCCTCTTGAAAGTAACGAAAGGTTTAAAAAACGTGAATTCGTATTTGCCTTATATTGAGCTTATTATAGGTTTTGCCCTTTTAGTCAAAGGTGCTGATGTACTTGTTGACGGTGCGTCGTCAATTGCCAGGAAACTCAATATCTCCGACCTCGTCATAGGTCTTACGATGGTTTCTTTCGGGACCTCCGCGCCCGAACTTTTTGTTAATCTCGTTGCCACAATAAAAGGAAATACGGGTATAGCTGTGGGAAATATTGTGGGAAGCAATATAGCCAATGTTTTCCTCATTGTCGGAGTATCATCCGTCATATATCCTCTGGCAATTAAAAAGGAAACTTTATGGCGTGGAATACCTTTTTCAATCTTTGCTTCTTTTCTATTCCTCTTTCTTGCCAATGATTTTTTTTTGAATGGTAAAAGTCAGTTATTTTTAGGAAGAGGTGACGGGCTGATTTTTTGCATTTTTTTCCTATTGTTTATGACATACGTTTTCAAAATTTCAAAGAATGACAAAAGTGCTGCAAGTGCTGTGGGAGAAAAAGAGTTCAGCACCGTTAAATCTTTGTTGATGGTGCTTGGAGGCATTTTCCTCCTTAGCTTTTCCGGAAAGTGGATTGTTGACGGTGCCGTGGAGATTGCCCTTAGATTTGGTTTAAGCGAAACTTTAATCGGTTTGACTATAATCGCAGTCGGCACTTCGCTTCCCGAATTAGCCGCATCGGCAGTTGCCGCTTTCAAGAAAAAGCCCGAACTTTCCGTGGGCAATGTTGTGGGTTCCAATATATTCAACATATTTTTTGTTCTTGGTATATGTTCTGCCGTAAATCCGATTCCCTTTAAAAGTGAAAATAATTTTGATGTGGGAGTGATGATATTTTCTACAATCGCTCTTTTTATTTTTATGTTTACAGGGGGGAAAAGTCGTATCGACAGGTGGGAAGGAGCGGTGTTTGTTGTTTCCTATATAACATATATTGTCTACCTTATTGAAAAATCAGGGATAATCGCTCTTTGAGAAAGATGAAAAATGGAAAAGATACTTCACCCCGTAAATGAGAAAGAAGATATTTTTGAGGAATATCGCGGTACGGCAATAGAAGATTTTTTGCTCTTTCATAATCTCGGCAAAGATGTTTCCGCAGATAAACAGCCGAATTTGCTTGTTTGTACCTGTATGGATTTTAGAATATCTCTGAATATTCCGCCAAGATTTGCTTATATATTGAGAATTGCCGGCTCAAATGCAAGCTATCTTGAATTTCAGGTCGCTTTTGCCATATCAGTGGGGGATATAAAATCTATTGCCATAATAGGGCACGACGATTGCGCGATGGCAGGGCTTTCTGGAAAACGCCAATCCTTTATAGATGGAATGAATAAGAATGCCGGATGGAGTAAAGAAGAGGCAGACGCCTATTTCAGCAATCATTGCTCAGATTTTGAAATATCAGATTCACTTTCATTTACCATTTGCGAAGTTGAAAAACTCAGGAAGTTTTTCCCGAGAATATGCATAGCCCCCCTATTATACAGAATTGAATGCGAAAAACTTTTTCAGATAAAAAGCTTTTGAAATGAAAGATATTTTTTTATTGAAGAAATGTGTATAAATTGCTATCTGAGGTAAAGATGGTTTTGTTAAGTCCTTCGGATTGTCTGTTAATATCTCTGGTTTTTCAAATTTAAATAATCATTGTGAGGAAGGAAAGCAGTGAAGAAAAATATTTTTATATTGTTACCTCTTGTCTTTATTTTTATCGCTTCTGTGAATCTTGATGCCTTTGCGGGAAAACCTGTGATTTCCGCAGGCCAGGAGCAGGTATTGACAATATCCGAAAGCGGAACTCTTAGTGCCTGGGGCAGCAATATGTTCGGCCAGCTTGGAGTAGGTGAAGGCACAGACGCGATTTCGATTCCCGTCCAGGTTGCGACAGATTCTGTATGGCTTTCAGTTACAAGTGGTTATAAACATAATATAGCCATTAAAAATGACGGTTCAATCTGGGGCTGGGGACTCAATTTGTTCGGACAGGCAGGAAACGGTGAAGTGGGTGACAATACTCCTAAAACAAGCGATGATGCCGTATTTTTACCTGTGCAGATAACCGATACCGTATGGTCAAAGGTTTCGGGAGGCGCCTGGTTTTCAATGGGGTTGAAAGATGACGGTTCAATCTGGGGTTGGGGATACAATCTTCACGGTCAGCTTGGCACGGATACGGACGGTGAAACAAAAATAGGATCTCCTGTGCGCGCAGGCGCGGAGAATTACTGGACTTTCATTTCCGCGGGACACGAGCAAGCCCTTGCCTTTAAGAATGATGGCACGATTTGGGGTTGGGGTTTTAACGGGAAAGGCAGTCTCGGTGACGGGACAACCGATGATAAGACCGTTCCAACGCAGATTAGTGATGAAACTGACTGGCAGGAACTTTACGCCGGTTATGAACATACTTTGGCAATAAAGAAGGACGGAACTTTATGGGTTTGGGGACGCAACGACTACGGGCAGGTTGGAGACGGAACTGCAGGAGGTTCAGGCAACAATGATAAAGACAGGACATCACCCACACAGATTGGAAGCGATACTAAGTGGAAAATGGTCAGAGGCGGAGGAATGCATTCAGTTGCTATCAAAACCGATGGCACGCTTTGGGCGTGGGGAAGAAATGATTACGGACAACTGGGCGACGGAACTTTCAAAGACAGGCATACTCCAAAGCAGATAGGAACGGACACCGACTGGCAGTTGATAGAGGCGGGTTTTTTCTTCACTGTGGCGATGAAGTCAAATGGTGAAGTGTGGACTTGGGGCAGTAATAATTACGGACAGCTTGGCGATGGTACAAATACAGAAAAAAGCAATGTGCCCGTTAAAGTTCAGAATCTCGACCTTACGGACAATCA
>CAZJVM010000017.1:0-44121 GCA_964549305.1 uncultured bacterium | reverse complement strand
CCTGATTTAATTGTAAAGACTATTAAAAATCCCAGAAAAACCAAGATACGAAAAAAAGTGTTTTTTAAGGCAGTTGTGAAGAATTCTGGTACCGATTCGGCACCTTCTTCAAAGATTTCCTTTTATCTTTCCTCGAATAATAAAAAAACGGCAAATTCCCTTGATAACGATATTTTATTGGGGACAAAAAAAGTTAAAAAAATGAGTGACGGAAAGAGTCGTAAGATAAAATTCAAATGGAAGGTTCCAAAAAAGACTTCCAGAGGCAATTACTATGTAAAGGCATATTGTGACAGCGCGTCCTCGATTGATGAAGCTGATGAAAATAACAATGTCAAGGTATCAGGAAAAAAGTTAAAAATAATTAAATAAGGCAAATCTGAAAGAGCCGATTGCTTTTTTCTTGCTTCCATTTGCCGCTTGACAAACTTTTTTTTTATGCTAAAAACACATCTTTCAAAAAGAATTGCCACTATATTAAGGAGATTTGATTTTGCCAAAGGATAAATCAACAGCAAAGAGAATTCGCCAGCACGAAAAAAACAGGATGAGAAACAAGGCTTTCAAGAGCAAGGTTAAGACGGAAGTCCGTAAAGTTATCGATTCATGTAATGCCGGTGATAAGGAAACCGCGGAAAAGGCATTGAAGAATGCAGTACCTGTTTTGGATAAAGCTGTTACCAAAGGAATTCTTCATCGCAATACCGCTTCAAGAAAGATTTCCAGAATTTCCAAGAAGGTATCATCTCTTAACGCTCAAAGCTGAGCAGGTATATTTAAATTCCCTCGTAGATTTCCGTTAAGATGGAGGATGCCATGCGGTCGCAGAGCATTTTTTCCGCTTTTTCCGTTTCCCTTCTGCGGTTAACGGAGTCTCTGGAAACTTTGAATTCATAATTGTCGGAATAATCTTCTTTTTTGAATATTACTTCATTTCCCTTTGTATCCCGCACATTGAGGTCTATTGTAATGGAAAGACTGTATTCAACCACCTTGTGTCTCTGGTCTTTTGCAACTGTGCTTATTTTATAATTAGTTACAATACCTTCGATTATGCTTCGTGAATTTTTAATGTCTTTGACATTTTTCGCGCCGTAGTAATCAAGCCTTTGAATAAATGATTCGGTAATGGGGACTTCGATTCCCATTTTTTCCGTTTTATTTGTGAATAGCGGAACGGATACGGTTCCTATATTTTTGCTTATAGAGGAACTTCCTCCTGTCGAAATATGATAGCATCCGCACAGCAGGGGCAATAGCGCGGTGAAAAACAAGAGCTTTTTCAGATAACCCGTATAAACTATTTCGAATGACATTTTATTTACCTGTTACGATGTTGATGAGTCTTTTTGGCACTACAATGGTTTTAATAATCTTTTTTCCTTTCACATACTCCTTTACTTTATCATTTTCAAGGGCAGATGCCTTTATACTTTCTTCATCTGCGTTAGCAGAGACACTAATTTTGTTTCTCACTTTCCCGTTAATCTGGATTACGAGCGTAATTTCTTCTTCTTCAAGAAGGGCGGAATCATATTCGGGCCAGGGAGTATTCAGAAGAGTTTCTTTTTGACCTGAAATCTCCCACAATTCTTCGCATACGTGAGGGGCGATTGGCCAGAAAAGGTTTACCACCGTAAGCACGGCAAAACCGAATGCCTCTTTCAGGGAATCATCTTCATTGAGTTCTTTGTTTGTTACGGCGTTTATTTCGTTTATTGCCTCCATTACCGATGCGATTGCCGTATTGAAGTGAAAGCGGTCAAGAATATCTCCGGAAACTTTTTTTATGGTTTTGTGTGCAACGCGCAGGAGTCTTTCCGCTTTCTTCGAGAAATTCGATTTGTTCGCAAATGAATTATATGGGGTTGTATTTCCCAATGCCCTGTTTCTTTCAACGAGTTTCCACAGTCTCGAGATAAACCTGTTTGCCCCCTCTATTCCCTCATCGCTCCAATCAAGGTCTTTTTCGGGAGGCGCGGCAAAAAGGCAGAAAGTCCGCACTGTGTCAGTCCCGTATTTTTCAAGAAGTTTATCGGGGTCAACGACGTTGCCCTTTGATTTGGACATCTTTGCTCCGTCTTTGATGACCATGCCCTGAGTGAGAAGGCTTGAAAATGGTTCCGATACGTCTATAAGCCCAAGGTCTCTCATTACCTTTGTAAAAAATCTTGCATAAAGCAGATGAAGAATCGCGTGTTCTATTCCTCCGATGTACTGGTCAACGGGCATCCAGTAATCCATATCTTTTTTTGATACGGGAAGGTTTTCATCCCGCGGAGAGCAGAATCTCGCGAAATACCATGACGAATCGACAAAGGTATCCATCGTATCCGTTTCCCTTTTTGCATCTTTGCCGCATTTCGGACATTTTACGTTGAGGAAATCTTCAAAATCCTTAAGGGGAGAATCACCTACAAATTTAAGTTCGAGATCGAGAGGAAGCACAACGGGAAGTTCGCTTTCCTTTACCGGTACTGTTCCGCAGTTGTCGCAGTAGATTATAGGTATTGGCGCGCCCCAGTAGCGCTGACGGGAAATTCCCCAGTCTCGCAGTTTATAGTTTATTGTTTTTTTGCCTATATTGTTTTTTTCGAGATGTTCGGCAATGCTTTCAAGAGCGTCTTTGCTTTTAATTCCCGAAAAGTTCCCCGAGTTTATCAGTTGTCCTTCTTCCGTATATGCTTCGGTGAGATTGTCAGGATCGATTTCCTTTCCGTCAGGTGAAATTACAACCTTTACGGGAATATGATATTTTTTGGCAAATTCAAAATCTCTCTGATCATGCGCGGGGACCGCCATTATTGCTCCGGTGCCGTATTCCATAAGCACAAAATTAGCTACATAAATCGGCATATCCCATCCAGTCAGAGGATTTATGCAGTATTGTCCCGTGAATATTCCTTCTTTGTCACGAAGTTCGAGATTTCTGGAACTCTTCTTTTCCGCAATAATCGATTCGGCAAATTTTCTCACATTGTCCGCTTCGGGATTCCCCTCAATGAGCGCGGAAAGAAGAGGATGTTCGGGAGCTATGGACATAAATGTCGCTCCGAAAAGTGTGTCCTGCCTCGTGGTGAATACTTTGATTGATGATATCACTTCTCCCTTGCTGTCGGTGAGGGGGGTTTTAAGAGGGAAGTCTATTTCCGTTCCGAAACTTTTTCCAATCCAGTTTCTCTGCATTGTGACCACTCTTTCAGGCCATCCCTGCAATTTGTCGAGGTCTGTGAGCAATTCTTCGGCATAGTCGGTGATATTAAAAAACCACTGCATCATCTTCTTCTGTATTACGTCATTTTCGCATCTCCAGCACTTACCGCCTTCCACCTGCTCGTTGGCAAGGACCGTGTTGCAGGAATTGCACCAGTTGACGAATGATTCTTTTTTGTATGCGAGCCCTTTTTCGTAGAATTTCAGGAAAAACCATTGGCACCACCTGTAATAACCGGGATGGCAGGTTGCGATTTCACGGGACCAGTCATAACTCAACCCGAGACTCTTGAGCTGTTTGCGCATAAAATTTATGTTGTCTATTGTCCACTTTGCAGGCTGGGTCTTGTTTTTTATGGCGGCATTTTCCGCAGGCATTCCGAAGGCATCCCATCCCATTGGATGAATAACATTGAAACCCTTCCGCATTTTGGAGCGTGCTATCACATCGCCGATTGCGTAGTTCCTTACATGCCCCATATGGATTTTTCCCGAAGGATAGGGGAACATTTCAAGAACATAGTATTTATCTTTGTCTGAGGAAAGGTCACACTTGAAGGAATGATTATCTTCCCAGATTTTTTGCCACTTTGATTCTATTACTTTGTGGTTATAGTCTGCCATTCTATTATTATGTTAAGAAGATTAACTCTTTTATATAACCGTTTTCGGATTTTGAATCTATGAAAAAGCATTAACGCAGGCGATGGTAATAATGTTTGAAAAAGGTAATAAAGAAATATTAGATGAAAATCCTGCCGTCTGCCACAACTGCGCGCTTATCGTTGACAAAAACCGGATTCAGGTCCATCTCCTTGACTTCAGGAATTTCCTCGAGCGCTTTTGAAATCGTGGAAATGGTTTTACATAATTGTTCAACGTTTGCGGGAGTTTTTCCTCTGTAACCCGTCAAAAGCTTATACCCTTTAAGCTCTTTAAGCATATCCATCGCCTCGTCTTCTTCGATAGGGGCAAGCCTGTATGCCACGTCCTTAAATATTTCAACGAATACTCCGCCCATTCCTACCATCATCATATGTCCGAATTGCTTGTCATTGAGGACTCCGATAATGACTTCTTCGCCTGAAACCATTTCCTGCACGGAGATTCCCTTCAGGCCTTGGGAGGAATGTTTCTCGTTATAGAGTGAGAGCATCTTGTCAAATTCCGCTTTTAACTCCGCTTCGTCTTTTATGCCGAGTTTTACACCTCCCGAATCGCTTTTATGAACTACTTCCGTAGATACAATTTTCAATACGAGGGGGTAACCTACTTCCGAGCCAACTTTAGCCGCTTCGTCTGTATTTTTGCAGACAACTTCACGGGTAACATCGATATTGTAGCCTTTAAGGATTTCCTTCACTTCATATTCAAGGACATAAGTGCGCTTCTCTTCTCTTGCACCTGAAAAAATCCTTTTTGCTTTTTCTTCTCCTCTCATTATTTTCTCTTCCTCTGATTTTCTTTAAATTTTACACTCTTTAAAAGTTTTAAAAGCGAATATTTCAAGCTCACTGCTTCAGTTTTTCAAGATATGACGCGTAGTCCCTTACGAGTGCTGAAGTCCTGGCAATTCTGCCTGTCCATTCATAACAGGGAATCTTTGCGTTTTCAAAAATCTGTTTATTCTGTATGGAGTCTTTAAGGCTAATCCAGCAGATATAAACGGGTTTTTTATTTTCATATTTTTTCTGACATTCTAAAATAGAATTCTTTACCGATTCGAGAAGGTCGGTCATTCTTGTCGCCCTGAGTACAATTATGGGGACGATTATATCTACCTTGTTGCTTTCATAAAAAGCTTCAATGGTGTTTTTCATCACTTCATTGAATTGTCCCCAAATGGGTGTCATATCAACGGGATTTTTTGCGCTTGCAAAGGTAGGAATGAGAGCTTTTATCTTTTCCTGGATTTCCGGTTCAAGCTCCGGCACCTCAAGTCCCGTTTCTTCGGCAAGGTCGGTCAATTCAACGCCGAGTCCACCTGATGCCGTGATTATTCCCAGTCTTTTGCCTTTGGGAAGCGGTTGCCAGTCAACGGCTTTTACCACATCGAGAAGTTCCTGAGCGTTGCGTGTTTGAATCAATCCTGCTTGTTTGAAAGCGGTATCAAAAGCAACTGTATTTCCGGCTATTGCCGCGGTATGTGAGGAAGCGGCGCGCGCTGCACCTTCCGTGCGCCCCACTTTGCATACTACGACCGGTTTTTTTGGCGTAACCCTCTTTGTAGATTCAAAGAACTTTCTTCCTTCCTTAATTGATTCGAGAAAGAGGCATATTACATTGGTTTCCGGGTCATCACCAAAGTAATCTATAACTTCGTAGTCATCGAGATCGCTTTTGTTGCCGCAAACCATAAATTTCGAAAACTTCAATCCCTCGTCCTTGCCCTGAATGTAGATGACCTCTCCGCCTCCGCCGCTTTGCGTAAGAAATGAAATAGTGCCCGGCTCTTTTGACGATTCGAAGGAGAATGTTGCGTTAAGAGCCGCATTGCAGTTTCTGATTCCGAAGCAGTTCGGGCCCACTATACGCATTCCCGCCTTTCGTGAAATGCTCAGCATTTCTTCTTCAAGTTTTTTGCCTTCTTCTCCGGTTTCGCTGAAACCCGCGCTTGTTACAACAGCAACTTTTACCTTTTTTTCCGCGCATTCCCTGATTATATCGAGTACAAACTTAGATGCTACCACTAGCACGGCAAGGTCGATTTCTTCATCTATTTCGGATATGGATTTATAGCATTTGGTGCCGAGGACTTCGTCTTCCTTCGGGTTTACGGGAAATATTTTGCCGTTGTATTCAAGGAGATTTTTTAAATAAAAGTAGCCGATTTTGCCTTCTTTCCCTGATGCGCCTACGAGGGCAATTGATTTTGGATTGAACAAATAGTCTAAAAATTGGGATTCCATCTCATTCCTCTCTCTTACAGCGGTTTACTTTCAGCTTGACAAATTAAAGAATCATTTTATAAAACGAAGACTTCGTATAAAAGTAAGTTATTGATTTGTCAAGATATAAAAAAGTTATTCAACCGTTAATATTTAAATGACCTTGGGGGTAAATGATGAGTGAGATAGCGTTAAAATTTGAACTTGACGAGGAACAAAAATCCATACTTCAGACAGTTAAGAAGATATGCAAGGATTTAATAATTCCGAGAGCGGAAGAGATTGATAAAAAAGGGGAATATCCCTGGGATATTAAGGAAGTTTTTGCCAATGAAGGCATTCTTGCCCTTCCGATTCCCGCTGAATATGACGGAATCGGCGCAGACCTTATTACCGTATGTATGGTTATCGAAGAAATCGCGAAAGCGGATATGTCATGCGCAATGATTCTCGCGACAAACTGCCTTTGTCTCTTTCCTATGTTTCATATGGCAAACGACGAACAGAAGAAGCAGTTTTTCCCCCGGCTTGCATCGGGTGAAATACTCGGTGCAGTTGCCATGAGTGAACCTGAGGCGGGGTCCGACCTTGCAAACCTGAAGTCAAAAGCAGTTGAAGACGGAGACGATTATATAATTACCGGTGAAAAAAGGTGGATAACCAATGCGGGTGTTGCTGACATCTATTCATTCTTCGCGAGGACTTCGGATCACGATAAAAAGTCAAAGGGTATAAGCACATTCATAGTTGAAAAGGATAAACCGGGTTTTTCTCTCGGCAGAAAAGAGGATAAGCTTGGCGCAAGAGGTTCAGTTACGGGAGATATTGCTCTCGATGGTTACAGATGCCCTAAGAGCATGATGATGGGACCCGAGGGAGAAGGTTTTCTTGCGGCTATGAAAAGTCTTAATATGGAAAGGCCTGTTGCCGCGTCGCTTGCGCTTGGTGTGGCAGAAGGCGCTCTTGAATATGCTATCGATTATTCCAAACAGAGGGTCCAGTTCGGAAGGCCCATATCGGCTTTTCAGGCAATACAATTCAAGATTGCCGATATGAAAACTCAGGTTGAGGCGGCAAAATTGCTTCTCTATACCGCCTGCGTCAAGGCACAGCATCAGACTTCCGATTCGACCATTTACTCCTCAATGGCAAAGACATATGCAACGGATACTGCCATGAAGGTTGCAACGGAAGCAGTGCAGATTTTAGGAGGTTACGGCTGTACGAGAGAATATCCCGTGGAAAGAATGTTTCGCGACGCAAAGATAACGCAGATTTTTGCCGGCACCAATGAAGTGCAGAGAATAGTTATTTCAAGGGAAGCGTTAAAAGACTGATTAAAGTCTCACGGTATAAGAATATTCAGAATCCCCCTTTCACTTTTTTTGTGAGAGGGGGATTTTTTTGTCTCAATAATAGCAAAGTTGAAAATTTATATTGACAATAGTTAATATATTTTGTTTTTTTTATATTTTATTTACAAATGAAACTAAATAAACCGGGCAGAAATGAAAGCGTATCAGGGACATAGAAAGAGAATCAGGGGAAAGTATATTTCAGGGGGTGTCAAGGGATGGCACGATTACGAAATCCTTGAACTTCTTCTTGCCTTTTCCATACCGCGCAGGGACACGAAGAGTATCGCAAAAGTGCTTATCGAAAAATTCAAAACCATCAACGGTGTTTTTGATGCTGACCCTGACGAACTTCAGTCCGTGAGAGGGGTCGGAGAAAACACTGCCGTATTAATCGCTTTGATAAAAGATCTTCAGAAAATTTATCTTTCAAACCGTCTTGACCCGGGAATTCTAATTTCGTCTCCCGCATCGGCGAGAGATTATCTACTTTCGGCTCTCAGGGGTGAAAGGAACGAAAAAATCGTAGTTCTCTTTCTTAACAAAGGGAACAAACCTCTGAAGGTCGAAGTCCTTCAGGAAGGGACTGTTGACCGCGCTCCCCTCTATCCGCGAAAGGTGGTAGAAAAAGCGCTTAAATATCACGCAAGCGCAATCATCATAGCGCACAATCATCCGGGAGGAACTCTCCGCGCTTCCGAGCAGGATAAGGAAATAACGAGGGTTTTAAAGGATGCCGTGTCTACATTCGATATCAAACTTCTTGACCATATCATAATAGGCGACGGGACTACAGGTTTGGAAGGGTATTACTCTTTTAAAGAGGAAGGACTTCTTTAAAAGCGGTTTTTATTTTTCCCAGGGCGGTTTTCCTTCTCCACCGACAACCATCTTTTTTATTCTTATCGTAGGTTGGGCATCTGCAACGGGTACGCCCTGGCCTGATTTACCGCAGGTGCCAATCCCAAAGCCGAGGTCGTTTCCCACCATATCGATGTCAAAAAGAACTTTGGGTCCGTTTCCTGCAAGGGTCGCGCCTCTCACAGGAGAGGATATACTGCCTTTGTCTATCAGATATCCTTCACTTACTTCAAAGACAAAATCACCGTTTACGGGGTTTACCTGGCCTCCGCCCATTTTTTTTACGAATAACCCTTTTTCGGTATCTTTTAATATTTCTTCCGGATTGCTTTTACCGGGTTTTATGAATGTGTTGCTCATCCTCGGAATCGGTTTATCCCTGTAGGATTCTCTTCTGCCGTTTCCCGTGGACGGGACATTGTCTTTCATTGCCGAAAGTCTGTCATAGAGGTAATTCTTGAGGCTTCCTTCTTCAATGAGTATCGTTTCCGATGACGGGGTGCCTTCGTCGTCGATTATATAGCTTCCCCTTTTCCCTTCAAGGGTTGAATCGTCAGCAACTGTAATTAGCGGAGATGAAATCATCTTTCCCTTTTTGCCCGAGTAAACCGAAAGCCCTTCCTGCGCATAATCTGCTTCGAATCCGTGCCCTACCGCTTCGTGAATCATTGTTCCTCCTGCTTCACTTGACAGTACCACGGGCATTTCTCCTGAAGGCGCTTTATCGGCATCGAGCATAAGCATCGCCCTGTCACAGGAGCTTTTAACTGTCTTTTCAAGATCAATTTCTTCGAAAATTTCAAAACCCCCGCTTCCCCCCACGGGCTCGTATCCGGTCTGAATAATGTCATCCTTTGCCATGACTACCTGAACGATGAAGATTGTATTGAGGCGTCTGTCATAACGTTCTTCTGCCAGGGAGTTTATTACGGCAATTTCCTGAATACTGTCCGATATTACCAATTTGTAGTGCCTTAGGTGTTTGTCTCCAATGGGTAGGAAGGATTCCGCATATTTCAGTTTTTCCACTTTGTCATCGAGTGTGCTCTTCATAAAATCTTTGAATGTTTCATCAGGTTTGCTGTCTGTAATAATCAATTGCCTGTTTTCGGAAGATTTGTCTGATATCTGGTTTTTTACTGCCGCGGAAATGTCCGACGATAAGTCCAGAAGATCCTTGTTAGCAAAGGAATTTGAATACCCATAGAATGTTTTATGGGAGTTTATAACGCGCAATCCCGTGCCCCGGTCAACTCCTCCCGAGACTTCTTCTATTTTTCCGTCTTCGAGAATTACCGAATTAAAGGTTTTGTTCTCAAAAAAAAGCTCTGCAAATTGTCCTGTGCCTGAAATTGATTTCTTCAGAATAGTATCAGTATTTATGGGCTTGATTATTTCCTTGATTTTAAGCATTTAAAAAATCCTTATCAAAAAATGTGATTGGTTCTTTCACGGAAGATATTATTTCTTTGAAATCGTTTTCGAAATAAGGCGAAATCCAGAATTCGATAATTCCTTCAGAAGGGTCGATTGTTCTCATAACGCCTATTTCTTCATAGGATTCTATGAGCCAGCTGAAAAAAACGATGTCCTCTTTTTTGATTTTAGCCCTGATTTTCAATAAGTGAAAATGCAAGAGGATGTCCTTAAACCTGTCTTGTCACTATGAATTGAGCCAGGTTTTTAAGAATAGTTCTTTCATCGTTCTCGGGAATGGCCTTAAGGTATTCCTTCCCGAGTGAGGCATAGCGTTTCGCAAGATTAATGGTGTAATCGACGGTTTTATATTTATCGATTAAATCCATAACGAAGTCGATATCTTCATTTTCAAGTGTGTCGCTCTTGAGAATCGTTTCGATTCTGCTTCTCGTCGATCCGTTTTCAAATTCGAGTATTTTAAGAAGGGGAAGTGTTACCTTTCCTTCAAGGAGGTCATTGCATACGGGTTTTCCCAGTTTTTCAACGTCTGCGATAAAATCCAGAGTGTCATCTATGAGCTGGAAAGCAATTCCTATATTCATCCCGTAGGCATACATAGCTTTTACCTGCTCTTTCGGCGCTCCTGCAACAAGTGCGCCCACTTCACAACAGGAAGCTATCAATTCGGCGGTTTTTTTTGTTATGATTTCGATATATTTATCTTCCTTCATATTGACGTCATACTTCGAAATCAACTGCTGGATTTCTCCTTCAGCCATTTTCATCGAGGCATTTGCAAGGGAGTCCATTATTTGCTGATTGCCTTCCTTGACCATTATTGAAAAAGACTTTGCAAAGAGATAATCGCCCACGAGAATGCTCGATTTGTTTCCCCACTTCGAATTGGCAGATGGCGCGCCTCGTCTCGTATCGGAATTGTCTATCACATCATCATGCAGAAGCGTTGCAATATGAATATACTCTACTGCGCAGGCGAGCTTTATACTTGCTTCTGAATCATTTCCGCAGGCTTTTGAAGAAAGAATGACAAGTGCAGGACGAAGTCTTTTACCGCCGTTTTTGGCAATATAGGTTCCCATCGTGTTGACAATGTCAACATCGCTGTTAAGACTGTTGATGGAAACATCTTCAACAGATGAAAGTTCTTCCTTTATAGGAGCAAATAAATCAAGCATTTTTTAATCCACTTAATTAAATAACGTGTTGTCCTTAAACGAATTTTAAGTAGTGCGGAATTTATTTAAAAGAAAGCTATCTGTCAAGAAATTTATACTCTGAGATTAGCGCAAAATGTCTACGAAGTCCTTTGCTTATACCCAAATCTGAATATTTTAAATTTTCCCCACAAGATTTGAATCGGAAAATAAACTGGATAAAGTACAAATAAAAGATTACACTGCAATCAAATAGAATAACTTGGTTAAATGTAAGCATATTTATTTGCCTTGTGACAACTCTTTGCGGTTTGTTGTGCTTGACTTAGTTGGTTTAAAAGATGTATTAAAGAAAAAGAAGAGCATATGTTTGATTTTTTTAAGCTTTTAGATGATTTCTATTTTATCTGAAATAAGTTCTTTAATGACAGATTTACCACTGTCGGCAAGCCATAAAAAACATTCGACCGGAAAAAATTAATTGAATTGATTTGAAAAAGAAAGGATTTAAGCGATGCAGGTAGAGGTTACAAATATTGATGATTGCAGTAAAAAGTTAAAAATTAAAATTCCAAGTGAAAAAGTTTCTCAGGAGTATGAAAACCTGATAAAAAAGGTTTCATCAGCGGCAAGAATAAAAGGATTCAGACAGGGGAAAGCTCCCAAAAACCTCGTAAAGGTGCAATATAAGGATGCAATTGAGTCTGACCTTTTGAAGGCCATGGTTCCGGAAGCATGTGAAAAAGCCATAAAGGATGAAAACCTCGAGATAATAGGGAATTATATGCTTGAAGATTATATTTTTCAGGAGGGCGACCCTCTTGAATTGGTCGTAGCAGTTGAAATCAAGCCCAATGTTAACCTGACAGGTTATAAAGACATTAAGGTTGAGAGGAAAGAAGTTAAAGTGGAAGACGAAGATATTGAAAAGACAATAGAGAGGTTGAGAGAAGAGCATGCGGAATTAAAACCCATTGAAGACCGCCCGGCAAAAGAGGGCGATGAGGTGGTTTTTGATTTTTCTTTATCTGTAGAAGGCGAGGAATCGGTTGTTTCGGAGAAGGAATCAAAAGCTTCTCTTGGAAAAAAAGAACTTATGGAAGAACTTGAAAAGGGAATGATTGGGATGAAAAGCGGAGAAGAGAAGGACATTTCCGTAACCTATCCCGAAGAGCATAATCAGAAAGACTTAGCCGGCAAAAAAGCCCTTTTTAAGATTAAATTGAAGGAGATACACGAGAGGGTTTTGCCGGAAATCAATGACGAGTTTGCCAAAGATGTGGGCAAATATGAAACATTCGATGAGTTGAAAAATGACATAACAGACAAACTCACGGAATCAAAAACAGAATCTAACAAGCGTGAAGAACAGCAGGAGTTGATTAATAAACTTGTTGAACTCAATCCCTTTTCCGTACCCAAATCCTTAGTGGAAAACGAGGCAAAGGGTATGATTCAAAATTGGGAAAATAACTTAAAAAGAATGGGCAAGACTATTGCCGAACTTGAAAAGGAAGAGGTTCGTCATTTTGTCGAAGATATAAAAAAAGAAGCTGAAAAAACCGTAAAATTAACTTTTTTATGTGAAAAAATTGCTTCAGTGGAAAAAGTAGAAGTCGAAGAAAAGGAAGTCGATGAAGAAATTTCAAAGCATGCTGAAGTTTATAAAAAAGATTTTGCCCAGTTGAAGAAAGAATATGAAAATAACGGAGTTCTCGAATATCTGAAGTCGAAGATGCTTGAAGAAAAGGTCTTGAACTTTTTGCTTGGCTATTCTAATATTTAAAGCGTTTGGTGTTTCGACAGTCAACTGAAAAACGGTATGAAAAAGGGAGAAAAAGTTAATGAGTCTTGTTCCCATTGTTGTTGAGCAGACCGGTCGCGGTGAAAGATCTTATGATATATATTCCCGGCTTTTAAAAGACAGAATAATTTTTGTTGGTCAGGAAATCAACGATCCTCTGGCAAATCTAATTATTGCTCAAATGCTTTTTCTTGAAAGCGAAGATCCTAAAAAGGAAATACATCTTTACCTAAACAGTCCCGGCGGTGTAGTAACGGCAGGTTTGGCTATTTATGATACTATGCAGTATATCAAGTGCCCTATTTCGACAACCTGTATGGGGCAGTCGGCAAGTATGGCCGCGGTGCTTCTTGCCGCAGGTACTAAAGGGCACAGGTTTTCTCTGCCTAATGCGAGGATAATGATACATCAGCCACTGGGTGGATTTCAGGGGCAGGCAAGTGATATTGAAATTCAATCAAAGGAAATACTCCGCATTAAAGACACCCTGAACGGGATTTTGGTGAAACATACCGGACAGGCACTTGACAAAATCAGTACCGATACGGACAGAGATTTTTTTATGAGCGGAGAGGAAGCTAAAAAATACGGAATCGTCGATAAAGTAATCGACAAACGGGAATCATAATTTGGAGGATAACGGTGACAAATCGCGGTCATTATTGTTCTTTCTGCAATAAGAGCCAGGGAGAAGTAAGAAAGCTTATAGCGGGGCCGTCTGCATTCATTTGCGACGAGTGCATCGCGCTTTGCAGTGAGATTATCGAGAAAGACCTTTGTGAAGAAGAAATAAAGCAGAGTTACAAACTTTTAAAGCCCAAAGAAATAAATGAAATTCTCAATACCTATGTGATAGGACAGGACAGGTCTAAAAGAATACTCGCCGTAGCTGTCTACAATCATTACAAGAGAATAAATGCCAAGGGGAAACACGATGACGTTGAGCTTACCAAAAGCAATATACTCCTGATTGGCCCTACGGGTTCCGGTAAAACGCTTCTTGCCCAGACATTGGCAAAGATTCTTGATGTTCCATTTACAATAGTCGATGCAACTACTCTCACAGAGGCGGGATATGTGGGAGAAGATGTGGAAAACATAATTTTGAAGCTATTGCAGGCGGCGGACTATGATGTAAGCAAGGCTGAAAAGGGCATAGTCTATATAGACGAAATCGATAAAATCAGCAGGAAAACAGAGAGTCCTTCCATAACAAGAGATGTTTCCGGCGAAGGAGTTCAGCAGGCGTTATTGAAAATAATAGAAGGAACTAAAGCCAGTGTGCCGCCTCAGGGTGGGAGGAAGCATCCTCATCAGGAATTTATTCAGGTAGACACATCTGACATTCTCTTTGTCTGCGGTGGCGCTTTCGTGGGCATTGAAAAAATAATTGAGCAGAGAATCGGGAAAAAGACTTTGGGGTTTATGGGTAACAAGACATCAACGGATAAAATGGAAACCAAAGAAATTCTTGAAAAGGGACAGCCGGAAGACCTTATAAAATACGGATTGATTCCTGAGTTTGTGGGGCGTCTTCCCGTAATGGCAACTCTTGAAGAGCTTGATGAGGAAGCGCTCATAAAGGTGCTTACTGAACCAAAGAACGCTGTTTTGAAACAGTACAAAAAATTCTTTGAACTTGAGAATGTTAAACTGCATTTTTCCGATGATTCCTTAAAGGCAATCGCAAAAGAGGCGATAAAAAGGAAAACCGGAGCGAGAGGTTTGCGTGCAATACTTGAATCGATAATGCTTGATATTATGTATGAATTACCTTCACAAAACACTATTGAGGAATGTGTGATAAACGAAGATGTAATACTTCACAACGCGAGTCCGATAATTCTTTACAAAAAGGCAAGTTAATACTAGTAGATTAATAGGAACCTTATAACAAGAAAGCGTTATGATATTTAAAAAAGATAAAAAAGAAGAAGATGTAGTATATCCCCTTGTTCCCTTGAGAGATGTCGTTTTAATACCCAATATGATTATTCCTCTTTTTGTAGGTAGGAAAAAATCAGTCAAAGCTCTAGATGAAGCAATGGGAAAAAATAAATATATTGTCCTTTCAGCCCAGAAACAGGCAAGTATAAACGAGCCCACAGAGAATGATATATTCAGAACAGGCACAAAGGGTGAGATTCTTCAGCTTTTAAAAATGCATGATGGAACGGTAAAAATACTTGTTGAAGGTTTGGCAAGAGTCAGTATCAATGAATTCATACCGGGAGAAGATTTCTTTAAAGTCAATGTTTCGGAACTTTCCGATGAAAGTACGTTTTCATATGAGCAGGAACAACTGCTCGCAAAAACAGTTACACTTTTTGAAGAGTATGTGAAGCTCAGAAAACATATATCTTCCGATGCAATGGCATCTATTATAGACATCAAAGAGCCGGGACGTCTTGCCGATACAATTGCCGCGCACACTGTGCTTAAAATGAAGGACAAACAAACCCTCCTTGAATTGAGTAATGTTTCAAAGCGTTTTGAAAATCTTGTTATTTTCCTTGAGAGAGAAATAGAGAATATCATTTCAGGCAAAAAGATGCAGGGCAGGTTGAAATCTCAGAAAAAGAACAGAGAATATATGCTCAATGAACAGATGAGGGCAATCAAAAACGAGTTGGGACATCAGGATGAAGGCAAATCCGAAATAGACGAGCTTCGTGAAAAGATAATGGAAGCAAAAATGCCACAGCTTGTTCAGGAAAAAGCCCTCAAGGAGCTAAAGAAGCTTGAAACAATGCCTCCCATGTCGGCAGAGGGCACTGTTGTAAGAAATTATCTTGATTGGCTTATCTCAATCCCCTGGTCAAAAAAGACCCAGGACAGATTAAAAATAGACAGAGCGGAAACAATTCTCGACGAAGACCATTATGGTTTGGAAAAAGCAAAGGAAAGAATAATTGAATTCCTTTCGGTAAGAAAGCTTGTAAAAAAACTAAAGGGCCCGATTCTTTGCTTTGTAGGACCTCCTGGTGTAGGGAAAACATCGCTTGCAAAATCCGTAGCAAGAGCATTGGGAAGAAAGTATGTGAGGATATCTCTGGGAGGAGTAAGGGATGAAGCTGAAATAAGAGGTCACCGCAGAACGTACATTGGAGCTTTGCCCGGCAAGATTATGCAGAATATGAAGCGGGCGGGAACGAGGAATCCAGTTTTTCTTATGGATGAAATCGATAAAATGTCTATGGATTTCAGAGGCGACCCTTCAGCGGCACTTCTTGAAGTTTTAGACCCTGAGCAAAATGATACTTTTAACGATCACTATCTCGATGTTGATTATGATTTGTCGCAGGTGCTTTTTATCACAACTGCTAATGTGCTCCACGCTATTCCGCAACCTCTTCAGGACAGAATGGAAGTAATCAGGATTCCCGGCTATACGGAAGATGAAAAACTGAATATAGCTAAAAAATACCTTATTCCGAAGCAGCTCGCGTCGCACGGTTTTAGTGACAAAAACCTTACTTTAAACGATGATGCGGTTTTAAAAATAATAAGGAATTACACAAAAGAGGCAGGTGTCAGAAATCTCGAGAGAGAGATATCTTCAATCTGCAGAAAGACAGCCAAGAAAATAGTGAAAGAAGGAAGGGATATTAAGGTTCAGGTTAATTCCAAAAATATTCAGGATTACCTTGGCGTAGAAAAATTCCGTTTCGGCGTCAAAGAGGAAGATGCAATGATAGGGCAGACTACTGGGCTTGCGTGGACGGAGTTTGGCGGTGAGTTATTGATAACGGAATCTACGATTATGGCGGGCAAGGGTCAGCTTACTTTAACGGGTAAACTCGGCGATGTAATGCAGGAATCTGCTCAGGCGGCATTCAGTTATCTTCGGTCCCGTTCAAAAATGCTTGGGTTGAATAAAAATTTCTTTTCAAAGATTGATATTCACGTGCATGTTCCCGAGGGTGCAATTCCCAAAGATGGACCTTCCGCGGGCATTGCCCTTGCAACGGCTTTGGCATCTGCTATTACGAGAATTCCCGTTAAAAATGATGTGGCAATGACCGGCGAAATTACTTTAAGAGGCAGAGTTCTGCCAATAGGCGGATTGAAGGAAAAAGTTCTTGCAGCTCACAGAGGAGGAATTTCAACGGTAATTATTCCTGAAGACAATAAAAAAGATTTAAAAGACATTCCGGAAAATGTTAAAAAAGATATAAAGTTTGTTATGGTAAAAGAAGTTGATGAAGTTTTAAAGGAAGCTCTCGAGAAGGAAATACCGGGCGAATCAAAGCTCGATGATTTCCTTACGGACAAAAATTTTATATCTGAGCCAATAAGCGGTGAAACAGGATCTTCAATCACGACAAAGCATTAAATCAATTATTTCCAAAAATATTACTGCTTCATTTGTCGGTTCCTTTACTTCACCTGGTCAATTTCCCCAAAGTCAACTCCCATATATAGCTTTTGCGGGTAGAAGCAATTGCGGGAAATCTTCTCTTTTAAACAGCCTTACGGGAAAGGCTAAACTTGCAAGGTCAAGTTCCACTCCCGGAAGAACCCAGCTCATTAATTTTTTTTTGATAGATGAAAAAATATTTTTAGTAGATTTGCCCGGATACGGATTTTCCAAAGTTTCTCCTAAAATACGAGAAAATATATCGCGTATAACGAACACTTTTCTCGAAAAATGTTCCGGCAGGCTGATTATAGTTTTCCTTCTCGATGTGAGAGTTGACCCGGGCAGGGAAGATATGCAGATGAAGGAATGGGCGCAATATAACGAAGTGCCTCTGATTTATACATTTACGAAGACCGATAAGTTGTCATCGAATAAAGTTTTACAAAGGAAGAAAGTCATTCTGACCAAGCTTGGTATTTCGGATAAGGAAATGGTTTTATATTCCTCCCGTACCGGAAAAGGGAGAAGCGAGTTATTGTCAAAGATTAATCTCGCAGTATCTGAATTCAAATCCCTGCACAATTCCAAGACATAAATCTTTAACGAACCGACTCTCTATGCAAACATTTTTCTGTGTTTATATCTATAGCTAACTAATTGATATTTAATATAATATAAGCAATTGAGATACCAAATGGTAAATTCCGTCCTTTTAGAAATTTCTTGACTTTTAGTGGGAAAAAAGAAGATAATCAGTTGTACTTTTAACTCTTGGACTAATATATATGGCTAAAACATTTAAACGAAATTCCCACGTCGTGTATCCTGGGCATGGTGTTGCCGTTGTTGTGTTAATAGAAGAGAAAAAAATAGATAAAAATGTAGAAAAGTATTATGTTCTTGAGCTTGTCGAGAACAAGACAAGAATTATGGTGCCCGTAAAAAACGCTGATAAAGTTGGTCTTCGCAGTATTATTTCCAATGCAGAGGTTAAAAAAATATTTAAAATACTTAAAAGTTCGCCTGAGGAAGGAGACCCGAACTGGAACAGAAGGCATACTGAATATCAGGATAAGATAAAAACGGGTTCGATTGAAAAAGCTGCTGAAGTTTACAGAGATTTAATGTTTGCAAAAAACGAAAAGGAACTATCCTTTGGCGAGAAGAAAATCCTCGATACGACAAAGAAATTATTAATAACTGAAATATCCTTTGCTAAAAAGATTTCGGAAAAAAAGTCCGAAGATCTGCTTGTGGATATTTTTTCAGGAAAATAGCTGGTATTAATTTTTTCTAATACAATTATCTCCATAAAGGAGGTCTCGCAATGTTGGTTTTCCGGATTCTAATAGTCGCATTATCCTCATATTTTTCTTCTTTCATCTTTAGTAAAATCAATTATCAGTTCTTTGGTGATGGCAATAATTACATTGCCGGAATTATTGCAGGCGTTGTTTTGGGTTTAGTCGTTGTGGGCATTGAAGTAAGGCTTTCAAGAGTTACTATGAAAACAGTTGTTTTCGGGTGTTTAGGTCTGCTTCTTGGACTACTGATTTGCAATGTCCTTATTAACACCGTTTTTATTGATTTACAGATAGCCGATTACGCCAAAAATTTCTACCCACTCATTTACTCGTTTTTTGCCTATGTAGGTTTCGCTCTTGCGGCAAAAAAGGCATACTACACAAATTTTTCAAAGATGATTCCTTTTTTGAGTACAAAACCGGAATCGGAAAGCTATAAAATCCTCGACACGAGCGTTATCATTGACGGAAGAATATACGATATATGCGAAACCGATTTTCTCGAGGGAATTATTATCGTTCCGCAATTTGTGCTGATTGAGCTTCAGCATATTGCTGACTCATCGGACGGTCTGAAGAGAAACAGGGGAAGAAGGGGGCTCGATGTCCTGAATAAGCTTCAAAAACTCAATCAGATAGAAGTTCGTGTCGTAGAAAATGATTTCCCGAAGATACCTGAAGTTGACTCCAAACTTGTAGCGCTTGCGCGTGAAATGGGGGCGAAAATCCTCACCAACGATTTTAATCTCAATAAGGTGGCTGAACTTCAGGGGGTAAGCGTACTGAATATCAACCTGCTTTCAAATGCACTTAAACCTGTTGTGCTTCCGGGAGAAATCCTCAAGGTTTACCTTATAAAAGAGGGTAAAGAGTCCGGGCAAGCAGTGGCATATCTCGATGACGGCACGATGGTTGTCGTTGACAATGGAAGAAATCAGCTTGGCTCGAATGTCGATGTAACGGTTACAAGCGTCCTTCAAACTACCGCCGGAAGAATGATATTCGGCAAGATAAAGGAGTCGAACGATAAAGCCGACGGCGAATTTAATTGAGTAACGGGGAATAAATAAGGAATGTTTGTTTCGGCGATACTGGTTGCAGGGGGACTAGGACTTAGGATGAGAAGCGTTACGCCGAAGCAATTTCTGAAAATCGGTTCAAAAGAAATTCTGTCATATTCCCTTGAAAAAATGGCTTCCATAGATGTAATCGATGAAATCATTCTCGTATTGCCGGAGAAGGATTATTCCCAACGCAAAAATGAACTTAAACAATTGGCCGAAAAACTGAATATCGGAAAAATCACAAAAGGTGGGGAGAAGAGGCAGGATTCCGTTTATAAGGGATTCAATATTTGTGAAAAATCATCTGATGTAATTGTAATACACGATGCCGTCAGGCCTTTTTTCAATCCGAAAACTGTTGTTGACGGAATCAAGCTTCTTGATGATTGCGACGGTGTTGTCTGTGCAGTTGCCGTAAACGATACGGTGAAGAAGGTTGACGGAGAAAATGTGATAAATGAAACGATTGACAGAAAAGGCTTGTTCCGTTCGCAGACACCTCAGATATTTAAAAGTTCGATTTTGAGAAAAGCTTTTGACAAAGCGGCAAAAAACGGCAAAAATTATACCGATGAATCGGCAATGGCGGAAGCAATAGATGCGAAAATAAAGATTATAGAAGGATCCGAAGACAATATTAAAATAACTAAAGCGGAAGATATGAAGCTTGCGGAATATTTGTTGAGCAATACATAATAGATAATGGAAAGTTTAAATATGGGAGGAATCAAATAATGAGAATTGGCATAGGGACTGATGTTCATCCTTTCGAAGAGGGAAGAAGACTCATTATTGCCGGCATCGAGATACCTTACGATTTGGGCTTGGGCGGACATTCCGATGCGGATGTTTTAAGCCATGCCATTTGCGACGCGCTTTTAGGAGCTATATCGGCAGGAGATATCGGCGAACATTTTCCCGATACCGATGATGAAATAGAAGGAATATCAAGCCTGATAATTTTGAAGAAAGTTAAAGAGTTGGTGGATAAGGACGGCTTTTTCATAGAAAATATCGATGCCACGATAATTGCCGAAGAACCTAATTTTTCTGATTATAAGGAAAGAATGCAGCAAAATCTCGCTCATATCCTTGATTTGGAACCTCATCAGGTAAGCATTAAAGCGAAGACAAACGAAAAAATGGGATTTCTCGGAAGAAAGGAAGGAATGGCTGCAATTGCAGTGGCGCTTTTAAGCACATTCTGATTGTAACCCTCATTCAATATTTGTAATTTCTTATTTTACCTGTGTGGTGTTTTTTCCATTTTCCTATTCTCTTTTGTTCGAACATGAGGAGATTGTGCCTTATTGACAAATCAGGTTTTGTTTTTAAAACTTTAATCTCTTACTCCTCTTAGGAATTAAAAAATGGTATTATTTTTCGAATTCTTTAAAGGTATATGAAATTGCGAAACAATAAGGTAAAGAAGATTGTAATCGAAGGAGCAAGGGAACATAATCTTAAAAATATTCATCTTGAAATCCCCAGAAACAGCGTAACGGTAATAACCGGACTTTCCGGCTCGGGGAAATCATCACTTGCTTTCGATACGATATATGCCGAAGGCCAGCGACGTTATGTTGAGTCCCTTTCCGCCTATGCCCGTCAGTTTCTTGAGCTTATGGAAAAGCCCGATGTTGACAGGATAGAAGGTCTGTCGCCCGCTATATCAATCGAGCAGAAGACGACATCTAAAAATCCGCGCTCTTCAGTCGGCACAGTTACGGAAGTCTATGATTATCTGCGCCTTCTTTTTTCAAGAATAGGGAAGCCCCATTGTCATATTTGCGGAAAAGAAATTAAAGCGCAGACTTCGACGCAGATTACCGACAGGATTCTTGAAATGCCCGAAGGAAGCAAAGTTACGGTTTTTTCTCCCGTAATAAGAGGAAAAAAAGGAGAGTACAAAAAACTTATTTCGGACATAAAGAAGCAGGGGTTCGTAAGAGGACGTATTGACGGAGTAATCTACGACCTCGATGATGAGATAAGTATTGATAAGAAGAAAAAGCATACCATAGAGATAGTTGTTGACAGGCTCATATTGAAGAAATCATCGGAAAAAAGATTGGCGGATTCCGTTGAAACCGCTTTAAAGCTTTCGGGAGGCCTTGTAACCGTTGCTGATGAAAAGTCCGAAGATATTACATTTTCTGAAAAATATGCCTGCATAGAATGCGGGACGAGTATTCCTGAACTCGTTCCCCGTGTCTTTTCTTTCAACAGTCCTTATGGTGCCTGCGAGAAATGCAGCGGATTGGGAACGATTCTTTCAATTGACCCTGACCTTATCGTCCCCGATAGAAAAAAAACATTGAAGGAAGGGGCAATATTACCGTGGCAGATGAAGTTTCAGGAATTCCATCAGAGGACGCTGAAAACTCTTTCAAAAAAACTCAAATTTTCCCTTGATGTACCTTTTAACAAGCTTCCCGATAATATCAGAAAAAAAATTCTTTACGGTGCAAAAGGGCTTGAAATCGAATTTGCCTATGAAAGCAAGAAGAACAAATATCTTTTCAAGAAGGAGTTCGAAGGCGTGATTCCGAGACTTGAGAAACGGTACCGTTCAACGGGTTCCGAGAATGTGCGTGAAGGTATAGAGCAGTTTATGCGAACAATGAAATGCCCCGCCTGTGATGGAGGACGATTGAAGAAAGAGTATCTTTCCGTTAAAATCAATAAACTCAACATCAATCAGGTTACCGAAAAATCGATTAGCGATGCCTTAGATTGGTTTTCAAAGTTGAAACTTCGCAGTCGTGACGAGCAGATATCCGGAAGAATTATAAAGGAAATCAAAGAACGGCTCGGTTTTCTCGTTTCCGTGGGGCTTGATTACCTTACCCTTGACCGTCAGGCAGGCACCCTTTCGGGAGGGGAAGCACAGAGAATAAGGCTGGCGACACAGATTGGCTCATCTCTTATGGGAGTATTATATATTCTAGATGAGCCGAGCATAGGGCTTCATAACCGCGACCATAAAAAGCTTCTTTCCACATTGAAAAGACTTAAGGATATGGGAAATACGGTAATAATCGTGGAACATGATGCTGAAACCATATTGTCGGCAGACCATATAGTTGACCTTGGGCCAGGCGCGGGGTTAAACGGAGGCCACATAGTCGCTCAGGGCACGCCGGCTGAAATAAAAAAGAGCAAGAAATCGTTAACGGGAGCTTATCTCTCTTCAAGATTATCTATTCCGCTTCCCGATTTATCGTCGAGACGAAAAGGCAACGGAAAAAAAATAGAGTTGTGCGGTGCCTCCGGAAACAATCTTAAAAATATAAATGTAACATTTCCTTTGGGCACGTTCATTTGTGTTACGGGAGTCTCTGGCTCTGGGAAAAGCACCCTCGTAATAGAAACATTATATAAATCCCTCGCGAAGATGTTTTACAGGGCGAAAGATATGCCCTGCCCGCACAAAAAAATATCAGGCCAGGAACATATTGATAAAGTGATAAATATTGACCAATCGCCAATAGGCAGAACTCCGAGGTCAAATCCTGCAACTTATGTGGGAGTTTTTTCAGATATTAGAAACCTTTTTTCCAAAGTCCCTGAGTCGAGAGTAAGAGGGTACAAACCGGGACGATTCAGTTTCAATGTCAAGGGCGGCAGATGCGATGCCTGTGAAGGCGACGGAGTTAAGAAGATAGAAATGCACTTTCTGCCCGATATCTTCGTAACCTGCGAAATTTGCCTTGGAAAACGATATAACAGGGAAACACTCGATATACGGTATAAGGGAAAGAATATCGCAGAGGTTTTGAATATGTCCGTAAGTGAGGCATTACCGCTTTTTGAAAATATACCGTCAATAAACAGAAAGCTTGTGACTCTCAATGATGTGGGGCTTGGTTATATAAAGCTTGGGCAGGCAGCAACGACGCTTTCCGGTGGTGAAGCGCAAAGGGTAAAACTCGCAAAGGAACTTTCAAAGGTAAGCACCGGCAGAACGCTTTATATCCTCGATGAACCTACTACGGGACTTCATTTTGACGACATAAGAAAACTTCTTGAAATACTGAACCGCCTCACGGATAACGGCAATACCGTCATAGTCATCGAGCATAACCTCGATGTGATTAAATCGGCAGACTATATAATTGACCTCGGTCCCGAAGGAGGTGAGGAGGGAGGAAGATTGATAGATTGCGATATGCCGGAGATGATAGTTAAAAACCGCAAGTCCCATACGGGTAGAGCGCTGAAACATTATATTGATTCCCAATGATTGATTTTATTTTAAATACAGATGTCAAGCTATTGAATTTCATAAATGTGGCAATAAAAAATTCCCTTTTTGACGCGATTATGCCGGTGATTACCTGGGGAGGCAGTTTTTATCTTGTAATTGTCGCGGGTCTCCTTTGCGCTTTTCTTTTCAAAAAAGATAAGATCTTTTATGCGGGTTCTTTTGTGGCGGTAATGTTTCTTGCGCGCTACTCATATCGCTTTTTAAAGTTGTTTTTCGCGCGGGGAAGGCCAATGTTTTCATATGACTGGGTGAACATTATAGGTTTTCCCCTTCAGAGTTATGCGTTCCCCTCGGGACACAGCACAGTGGCATTTACCTGTGCCGTGTTTATGTCATTCAGATTTCCAAAAGGGCGAAATTACTTTTTAACTGTTGCCGCGTTTGTGGCTTTTTCACGGGTGTATATGGGAGTGCATTATCCTTCCGATGTGCTGGCAGGGGCGGTTTTAGGAAGTCTTATCGCTTTTTTATGGCATCTGTTTCTTGAAAAATTAAGAAGTGGCAGAGAAACTGCATAAACTACTAATGAATTATTTTTCCTCTTCCCAAACCTGATTCAATATTCCTTCGGGAAAGCTTAAATATCTTGCCTTCTCAGTTTTAATCTTGATGACCATTAATTTATCCCTTATTGGAAGGTCACCGAGTTTTTTGAGGTCTTCCCTTTCTTCGGATTTAATGAGTTTTCGTGCATCCAAATATTTTTCCTTCTCGTCGGGCTTGATAATTTCCGCGGTGCCCCAAATCTGAAGTCCTTTTACGCTTTCGAAACCGCTGTATTCGCCGTAAAGACTCACCGATACTTTAGGGTTGTTAAGAATGTTTTTAAATTTTCCACCGCCTTCGGTAAGCACGTAAATATCTGTTTCGTGGCTTTTGTATCTTACCGGGGTCGAGCGCGGTATGTTGCCGTCGCAGGTGGCAATAGTGCACAGGCAGTGATTTGCAAGGAAGTCTATTATCACTTTTTTAAGCTCATCTTTGCCGAGTCTTTTAATTTTTCCCTTGAGTGTTTTCGTGAAATCATTTTCGATTTCTTTTTGAAGGTCTTCCGCCATTGTAATGCCTCCTTTTATTGTCTGAAAATAACTCTAATAAAAATCAGATATTTTAACAATTAAGCTTATATATTACTCAGGTTTTGACAAGTCTTTTCCCTTCGGGCGCGCTTATCAAAAGAAGGTAGGTTTCAATACTTTTACCGGGATACAACTTGCTCATTGCATGGGAATAATAGGCAAGTTGAGAACGATATCTCTTTTTGATTTTTTCTATATCGCTTTGAGTGGTTATATCTTTTGTCCATTTGTAGTCTATTACCCTGACCCGGTCTTTGTCTATTACAATCCTGTCGACTATTCCCGAAACATTCTTCCTTTCGTTTTTTTTGTAATAGACTTGTTTTTCCGTTAAAATTTGCCTCATGTCTCCGGCATAAAAGATGTCTTTGAGGGTATTGTCAGAAAGAAGTTTTACAGTCTTATCTTTTATGTCCGTGAGCAATTCGTCAATATAAGTCTTGTCGATTTCTTCTTTGGAATAAATATTCCTTTCGGCAAAGGCGCAGGCATCGGATACGATTTCACTGATATTGTCATAGTCATTTAAAAGCTCTATTCTGCTCAGTGCGTAGTGAATAGTCTCTCCTGCAATTTTTCTCTTGATTTGTGCCTGAGACGAGAAAGTGATTTTCCCTTCGTCCGTAACTTCTTCAATTGTCGAAGGCGATATATCTTCTTCTATTTCTTCATCCTTATTGAAATATTCGGAGAAATTGAATTCCTTGCCCGATGACGCGCCTTTTCTTTTAGTTTTTTTACCGTCTGGTTTGCCGGAAGGCGTTATTTCCCCTTTTTGATATATTGTTGCTTCATCCGCATCTTCTGATGTTTTATCGAGAGCACTGTATAACTTTGAGATTCCAGAATTCTCACTATTGAAAGACTTTTCATTTCCGATTACAAAGAGATTTTCCCTTGCCCGTGTCAGGGCAACATAGAGTAGGTTAATTTCGTCTTCGGAAACTTTTTCAAGTTCATCATCAAAGCATTTTCTGAGGGATTCGGATAACTCTTTATCCGTTTTAACAGGTGTTTTAGTAATATTGCAAAGCTTGAAATTGTCATTGTAGGAGAAGATAAATTTTGTTTGTCGCGGATGAAGGTTCATAGAAAAATCGGCAAAAGGAATTATAACGGAATGAAATTCAAGTCCCTTTGCCTTGTGTACGGACATTATCTTAACACCCCCTTTGCCCTTGTCGTCGGGTTCTGCCTGAAGGATTGTTTTACTTTTCATCTCGAAGTAATCAAGAAAGGTGGAGATGTCGGCGCTGTTATTTTTTTGGAAGATAAATACTTCTTCAAAGAATTTTCTGAGGTTTTCTGCCGCGCCGGCAATATGTGAATAGATAGAGTAAATGTTAAATTTACTGTAAATAAGATTGAGTAGTTTTAGTGGAGAAAGAAAGGCGACATTCTTTAGAAGCCCTTCGAGCGTTTTAACATTCTCTTTACATAACTCACTGTTTTTTACCTTAAGATAAAGGGTTTTCCCCTTATGGAATTTAATTTTATGAAGCGTGAAGTTATCGATTCTAAACAGAGGAGATTTCAATATAGAGGAGAGCGAAATATCGTCTTCGGAATTGTTGATAAACTTAAGCAGATTAATTATATCTTTAATCGGGACTGCTTCGCGTAGCGATGAGGTCTTCTCGCTTCGATAGGGAATTTTTTCCTTTTTTAATAGATTTTCGATAAGGTCCGTATGAGTATAAGTTCTTACCAAAAGGGCAATATCCGAAAAAATCACACCCTTTTCAGAAAGCATCTTTATTGTATCAACGACCCTTTGAGCATTATCCTCATTATTTTCCGCTTTCGCGATTTCCACATATCCTTCGCTTTCTACGGATACTTTCTGCCTTTCATATTTTGTATGGGTCATTATTTTCGAAAAAACAGTATTTACCGTATCAACGATATTCTTTGCGCTTCTGAAATTTGTCTTTAGGGAGTATTCTTCTATTTTATGCCTATTTTTTACCAAATCAAATAGTCCGCTCTCGCCGCGTCTGAAGCGGTATATTGCTTGTTTTTTATCCCCCACATAGAAGAAACTTCCCTTGTCGTCGTGCACTCCTACGCCTGAAACAATTTCATCCACCAGTGGCGATAGAATATCCCACTGAATAATGCTCGTATCCTGAAATTCGTCGATAAGGAGATGCTTAATGCGCGTATCAATCCTGAAATAGAAATAATCCCTATCAAATTTTGTTCCGCTGAAAAGCCCGTAGGCAAGTCCTTCGAGGTCCGAAAAATCAAGTGCGCCTATATATCGTTTTCTTTCTTCATAAATCTCAAGATACCTTAGGAAAAGTATGAGAAAATTGCAGACGATTTCTTTGTTGGTAAGTTCAATAAACGGGACTATATTATCTTCATAGACCTCTTTTGCCTGCAGAAAAGCGTTATTGAGTCTAATCAAGAGTTTTTTTGAAATCTCAACCAGATGCTTTGTATATTTTTTAAATCCCGATATTTCATCAATAGAATTTTTGTCAAAATATTTTTTGTTTTCTAAAAGTTTTTTGTGAGTAATATTGCCAATCAGATTTTTAATATTTTCTTTGAAGGTTGTAACCCTTGTATTGAAAGTTCCATCATGCGTGTCAATGATTTCTATGATTTCTTCAAGGGCGTCTTTAAACTTCTTTCCGTTGAATTGGGCATAGTGAATCTCTTTTCTCCTTCTGATTTCCAGCAATTCTTTGTTTAAAGAGTCGGATTTGTATAATTCTTTTATATCCCATTCCCGCTCGAAGAAATTTATTATAAGTTCATATATTCTTTCTTTTACATCTAGTGAATCGTAACCAAGAGCGTTGAATGTGTGAAGAATAAGGTCCTCCAACTCTTTATCCCCGGATGCCTTTTCCAACAGAATAGCGAATGATTCCTTGAGAAGATTTTCTCTTTCAGCTTCATCGATTATATCGTTGTCAGGGTTTATACCGATTTCAAAGGGAAAGAGGGATACAATCCCGGAGAGAAAACTGTGAATGGTGCTTATGTTAAGGTCAGAAAGATTGTTGAGAAGGTTTTTATATGCCTTATTCGCCTTATTGAGAAGCAGGTCCCTGTTGCCGTTGGTCAGCATTTGGGCAAGATATTCTATAGCCTCCTCGTCCGCTTCATCAGGTTTTTCCTTAAGCGGATATGCCAGTTTTTTAAGGCGTTCAAGCACCTTGTATTTCATATCGAGTGTTGCCTTGTTTGTAAATGTGACGGCAAAAGTGTTTTTAAGACTGTTTCCGAGGTTCTGTTCATAAAGCATTATGGCAATAAGACGCCACGTAAGATTATATGTTTTTCCCGAACCTGCTGAGGCGGAAAGAGCCGCGTTTTCGCGGGGCAGCCAGAACAGGGGAGTCTCTTTTGATTTCGGTTTCATATTATTTTGCCGTCTCGTTTGATTCGTTTATTCTGCAAATTTCGGGGAATATGCAGTATTCGCATTTTTTGATATCCTCGGAAAGAGTGAAAGGAATATTTTTATCGAGTATTTCAGCGATTATTCCTTTTATGTATGCCTTTGAATTATTCAGATAACCGGCAATGCCATTTTCTTTTATTTCAGGTGATATTTTGAAATTCTTTTTTAAATCGTAATAACCGAGTCCGCATATTTTATTCTCGGGAATGTTGCGCGATCCGCAGAAAATAAAAGCATATATACACAGTTGAAGTTCCGATAAACCTTTTTCTATTTTTGTTATGGCTTTGGATGAAGGAGCTTTCCCTGTCTTGTAATCGATAAGGAAATATTTCTCTTCTTTTTTGTCAACGCGGTCAATTCTCCCTGCTAATTTAACCTTTATTTTTTCATCTATGCTGAATTCCGTTTCGCATTCAAGCTCAAGATTTTCCGCACACGTGGTAAACCCCGCGTCTCTTCTTTCTAACTCATTGTTGATGAATTGACGGAATCTTTCTTTTGCGACTTTGAGCATAAGAGTGTCGGAATAAGCGTTAGCGCCGATTTTTCTGAATGCGATTTCAATCTCGTCACAGAGAATTTTATAAAGCTCATTTTCATCGCGTTTATTTTTTGAATCATATAATTGAGGGATAAACTCCTTTAGCGCTTCGTGAATAAAGTTGCCTCTTTCCAGAGGTCCAAGTTCTTCAATAACTTCCTCTTCTTTTCTGAGACAGAGAATCTGCTTGAAATAGAATCTTGCAGGGCACTCTACGTAATCCTTTAAGGAAGTCGCGGTCAGTCCGGAATCGAGAATTCTCTTTATGACATCATCTGTTTTAATTATCTGTTTTAAGGGATAGTCAGTTTTACACTTAGAATAGGGGAAATGAATAATTTCCTGTGCGTTTTCGTCCTCTGAAATAATGTTTTCCAGGAGATTTTCCCTGCCGAGAAATCTGCTTGGAAGACTCGATGAATCTGATTCTTCCTTAATATATGAAATAGAAACGAATTTAGCGCATCCTGTAATTTCCTCAAAATAAAGTCCGTAAAGAGACTCTCTCTCCTTGTATGTGGGAAGTCCGCAGGCAGTTCTTATTTGAGAATTAAGGAAAAGGTCTTTGGGATTTTCCTTGGGAAAAAATCCTTCATTCATCGAAGGCAAAATCACCGCATCAAAGTTTAGGTTTCTTGCTTCCAGTACTCCCATAATCTGTATTCCGGAAAATGGGCTTCCCGTAATCGTTATGTGCTCTTTCTCAAGTTCGCTTATGAAGTATGCGAGAAAACTCTTTTTATCCTCTTCCGAGGGAAAATTTCCGTAGTCGGAGGAGATGGAGTTGAACTCTTCTGAAATGGTGTATATTTTTTCTGCGCCGTCTCTTAAATAAGGATGATTTGCAAGCTCCTTTTTTTCAGAAAGCGGGAGAATTTTATCTATGATACCCTGAATTAGCTCTATTAAAGAGCCAATATCCTCTGATTCACTAAATCCTTTTTCTATCTCATTCAGAATACCTGAAATACCTTTCGCGCAAGACGCATAGATTTTCCACTCCCCATCTTTTTTCGTGAAAGTGTCTTTGAAGTTTTTTGTGTCAGGCGCAAGATAGATGAGATTTTCCTTATTTATATGCTTTATGAGCAAATAGCAGAAACCTTTGGCGCTTGTCTTGCCGAAAAAAGCGTTCTTTATAAAAGGATGTTTCAGGAATGCAATTACATCCTTGTAATAGAATCCTCCTGACAGCAGGTTATTCAAACAAATTAAAAAACCCGACAATGCTGTTTCCCTGAATGGATGACCCACAGTGAGATTGTAGGAAATTCCGTAATTTTCAAAGACCGGAACAAGCAAAGCAGAAAGACTTTCGTCGGGGAGAATTATGGCAATTTTGTTGGCATTTATCCCCTTTTGAAGATAGTCATTTATGGTTTCAACAACGAAAGAAACCTGAGCGAAATTCGATTTTAATTCCTTTATGAGGATTTGAGGATTTGTGTCTGCCTCATCTTTGTAATCACCGTCATTATCTTTCAGGAGAAAATTCGGTTTTAAATTCGCTATAATATTTTTATGGTGCTTAAATGCGGGATTATAATATTCGGAGAATATTTCCTTTGGATTTGTGTGAAGTATCGTTTTGCTTTTATCGGATTTTGTGATTTTTTTGAAAAACTCCGTCTCGAGTTTGTTTAGAGTGAAAAAACCGCATAGATATATTTTTTCATAACCGTCAAACCATTTGTCGTCGAAATTGTCCACCAACTCCTTCAGCATATGAGGTTTGTCCGTATATCCCGATTCTTCGAGGAGTTTCTCGTAAGAGGAAAAGATTTCCCGTAATACCTCTATCTGAAGTTCATAATCGGTATAAAGAGTTTCTTTTTTCAAAGTGTCGAAATCCGCTTCTTCTGTAATCAATTCGTCGAAGAATTTTAGAAGTTTGTCGCCGTAAGATATAAAATTAAAATAATTCCTGAGCAGTTTGTCTTCGCTATTTTTGAATATGCCGTTAAGTTTTGATTTGCATAGGGTTAATGATTTTTTCAGAAGGAAAATTCTTTTGAGTTTTCCCGCTTTTTTCTTCGTGAAATTATCCGCGTAAATATGGGAAAACAAATTTTCCGTCGTTATGGTCTCGGGAGGATATATTGCATCAGTACCGCAGGCATCGAGGAAAGTTCTTCTGAAATAAAGTAAGCTTCTTTTTGAAGGAAGGACAATAAGTACCTTTGAAAAATCGGGAGATAAGTGTTCCTGCTCTTTGAAAATTAATGATGAAAGTTTTTCTAAAAAAGGTTCGCGATAAGCAATCAGTTGCAAAAAATCCCTCCAGGATTAAATAATGACGAAAATAATTCATATCGATTAGCAGAAAGTATTAAATAATATCAATACTTTTTTAAATTATTCTCAGGAAGAAAAAGATGTCAGGCAAAAATCAAATGTATTCGGATTGCCGGTGACAGTTTTAAAAAAGCCGATTACAACAATTGTGCCGCAGGTTGTGTAAGGGGTGAAAATTTTTCGAGCACATCCAGTGCAGAGTATGTAAGTGTGGATTCAACAACATATTTTGAAATTTCAAGAATGCTGTCCCCGGCGGTTACCAAAGGTTTTTCGATATATCCGTTTTCCTGTAGTTGAGGAAGTCCTATGTTTGCCAACAGTCCGTTGCACAGGCATTTTCTTCCTGCCGTATCTTCAATATTTCCGCCTTTTTTAACATAGTTTTCCGCGGGTTCTGAGGGACACCGGTATCCCGCAGTTCCGTCCTCTTTCCTATAAATCTGTCTCAAATAACCGAGATCGCATATTCTCTTCCTGCAGTTAAAATACGATGCTTCTGACATACTGTGTTTTATGTTGACAACTTTGAAGGGAAATCCCGTAGGCGATGCCACAGGGTCGGTAAGGACTCCGATATTTCCCTGCATAACATTATTGACTACATAGTTCTTTATTTCTTCGGTCAGTGCCGATTCCTTACAGAAAGCAAATGGAGTACCCACCTGAATTCCCTGCGCTCCCTGCTTTTGCGCCCTTTCCACTCCTTCGGCATCTGCATAGGACCCCGCAAGCCAGAAGGGATATCCAAGGGAAGCTATTTTTTCAAGATTAACTTCGTCTTTAGGACCGTAAATCGGTTCGCCTTTTTCATCGAGATTCAGGTCGCCACGAGGCGGAGCATTATGTCCTCCCGCAGAAGGGCCTTCGATAATGAACCCGTCAACAATCCCATTTGATTTTTTTGCGAGAGTGGCAGCAAGTATGGTAGATGCGATAATTGCCAGAAATTTTGGACGTTTTAACTTGGGAAGTATCTTCTTTGAAATGGACACGGGGCTGAAATTCATTTTAAAATCATCTTCTTTAGTTGCACCGTCCACGTGAAGCTTCATTGAAACATCTTTATTTTCCGAAAGTCTGTCAAGGATTCCGGGGATTTCTCTCGGTATTCCCGCTCCCATCAGCACATAATCTACGCCTGCGAGAATTGCCCCGTAGATTGACGAAAGGTTGGGCATTTGTATTTTTTCAAGATAATTGATGCCAACGGGACCCGAATGGCCTTCCTTTGCGAGAAAAACCTCGACGAAATTTGCCGCAACAGTCAATTCTTCAAGCTCTTTGGGGGGGTTTTGCGTAAAAAAGATATGTTTCCTGAATTTTTCCTTTGGAGATTTCCCGCCTTCAATAAAAAATTTATCTATTATTTTTTTTGCGATTTCCGGAAAAGGAAAATTGTCAAGCGCTCTGCGCATATGTCCACCGGGGTCGCCAATTTGAAGGCGTCTTGCGAGTATTACATCAAGTGCGGTACCCGAAACCACTCCGAGAAGACCCTTTGATGAAACGGTATTTGCCAAAAACCAATCTGAAACGCCTGCGCCCATTCCCCCCTGAATAACAACGGGATAACCCATAACTATTTCCTTAATTTACGCTTTCCTATTAAAAACTTTTCTTTTTCATATATCTTAAAGGAAAGATATAGTAAAATATGTTTACCGAAATGCCATATATCCTTCTTTTCCCTAAACTTCAACAAAGACGGAAAATATTCCGGAGTGGAAGAAATAAACTTCAAATTTCCGGAATATACACCTTTAAACAGATACTCCAAAGTGTGAGAATACTATTTATTAAACAATAAATCAACACTCATATTGGCCATTTACTCTTTTTTTAATATCTGTCTATTCAATGCTTTTATATTATTTTATTCCAATATAGATTATTTATTAAAAAGTTTTTTGACATTTCCCTTTTACTTTTTAAAACTTTAAAAAATTCTTTTTATAGAAAGGAAAAATATGGATACAAAAAAAGACCCGCGAGCTGTTGATTCGTCACCGGAGTTTTTCAGAGAAGTTATAGGCGCGATAAACAGGCGTTATGCCGAGCTTACAATAACATCTGTGGAGGGAAATTGCCCCTACGGGCACAAGGAAGGAGAAAAATTTCAGGTTTCGGCAATGAATTCTGACGGTCTTTGCGGTTCACTTTTTACTTTGATTGAACCGGCAATATTTACTCTTGATTACGGCGGGAATTTCCCCTGGGAGCATAAAACAAAACGCTTTACCGCCCAATGTCCCGAAGGAGGGAAGGTGAAGGTTGAAGTTGAACATAAGGAGAAGGACGATATCAAGGTGCTTAAAACTAAGAAGTCTCCTGTCGAAATGACGGGAAAGGGATATGCCGGAATTGATAAATATAAGGTTTTTGTGGAAATCCTCGGTATTGAAAGGCACTGCACGTGGGGACACACAATCGGAAGCAAATTTGAAGTCGACCCCTTTAATGTTGGTAAGGTTTGCGGTTGTCTGTATTGGGCTGCAAACCGCTTTATGAATGTCCTTTATGAAGGTTCGAGTCTGCCGTGGGAAGCGGAAGAGAATATCGTCCACGGGGTATGCCCCGATATTTATAATCAGGTTTTGTTTCGCCTTATAAGGGAAGAGAGATAAAGGCGTATTTTATTCAGCGCGTATGGCCTTCCGCTTTGCTTTCTTTTTTCAGCAGTGAATGCCATAAAATAATCGCAAGGGGAAGCAGAAGCATAAAGAGAACATTCTTCAAAAGTGTATTATTTATAAAAAGGCGCATCAGGGCAACTGCAAGGGGAAAGACAATGAAAAAAACTATTCCCAAAAGTTTGAAAAATTCTCCTTCCTCTTGTGTGCGCAGTTTTTCTATTAATTCCTTTTCTTTGCAGGAAGCGATGAAAACTGCCCCACCCCATACCACTGCCGTATAAAAGGGGAACATCTGATCAAAAAAAGATTTTCCGTTGAAGTATGAAATCGCGAAAAGAATGGATGTAAAAATCAGGCATATTAAAAGGCAGGAGACAACCGTAAGATTTATGCCTCTTTTCATCTGCGCGAATTTTTCCTTAAAAAAACCCCTAAAGATGCTTTTTGCAAATCTTCATATAACATCTATTTGTGAGAGTTTTCTTTATTTTCTGAAATCGTGGCAATCTTTCCCTTTATTGCCAAAACCCATATTCCGCATAAAATATCCACAATGCCTTTAAGGGCAAAAGGCCCCCAATATCCGAGCTTGTCAAATGAAAGCCCGCCCAGAAAAAGAAATATGAACGCACCAAGCGGTTGCATCGCGTTAAGTCCGCCCATTACGCTTCCAAGCAATGGTTTGGGCGAAGCGTCCGCGGTAAGCGCGCTTGCGCTTCCCGTTGCCGCGGAAAACCCCACTCCCATCATACTTGTATAGAGATACATCGGAGTGGTGAAGGGATTCTTAGTAAGGGCAATCAGGGACATTCCGGCGCCTGCGAAGAAAAGCCCGAGAATCATCACCTGGGCACGCCCCCATTTATCGAGAAGAATGCCGATTATTGGCCAGGCAAACATCGTTACCACCGACATAACAAGAAGCAGAATTCCTCCCTTCATTGTTGCCTGAATGGATGTCAACCCGAAATCGTCTGCAACGGAAACCATCCAGACGATAACAAATGTAGATATAATTACAATATCGATGCGCGACACAAAGGTTGTTACATAACTTGCTTTCAAAGCCATACTTTTAATGACCACATCGAATATGTTTTTAATGCCTATTTTCCGCGCTTTCTGTTCGGGCATTCTGTCAACTATTCCAAACAGGCACACGAAAAGTCCCGCAAATCCAATGCCTGCGGATATGTAGAAAAGGCTTGAAAGTCCCATCTTTTTGCCAAGCTGCGCGATTACTCCGAAAACGAGTATCGACCCTATGCTCATAGTAAGGCCATGGTAAGCCATAGCTTTGCCTCTGTCCTTCTGATAGGAGTAATCTGCGACCATAGTCATTGTTTGGGGAAAGGATAGGATTATACCCACACCGAGAAGAAATCTCGCGAGATAGGTGATATTTACCATTGCGTCCACACTGTCCGTTCCTATCAATGCCGCCACATCTCTAACATAAACGAAGAATATAAATGACCCACCGCAAAAGATGAAACCTATTATGGCGAGAATTTTCCGGCCTACTTTGTCCGATAACATTCCCGCAAGTCCCACAAAAAGAAGCCACGCAATCTGACTCATATTCTGAAGATTTGAATTGATGAGCCCTGCCTGTTCTTTTGGAATGTTGATTATATCTTTCAAAAATGCCGGTTGAAGCACCGCGGGCAGAGCGACAATGCTGGCACAACAAAAGGATATGAAATAAAGATTGAAAAAATTAGACCATTTCAGTTCGGGGGGAATTTCGATTCCTGCAAAAGTTTTTCCTTTTGAAGGATTTACGCTCTCCTGAGCCATCAGATTTCTCCCTTTTTCGGGTTAACGGTTTAACACATCATTATCTGTTTGCAGATAAACTCTAAATCGTTAAGCAACGGATTACGGAAACACGAATGACAGGGTCGGTAAAAATTTACTTGTCTCTTTTTAACCTAAATTTCTTTGATTCAAATTGTCAATCATTTTAAAGTAAGAATATTTTTTATTCATACAATGTATTATCATTAATATGAGAAAAATATTGACATCTCCGGATTTAGGAATACAGTGCGCTCTTTTAATTTCAAATGTTTGAGGCGGTGTATGAAGAGGAAAGACAAATTCAGAAATATAGCCATTATCGCCCATGTTGACCACGGGAAGACTACGCTCATTGACGGTATGCTCAAGCAGAGCGGAACCTTTCGGGAGAATCAGGAAGTAGCAGTTCGTGTAATGGATTCGATGGACCTTGAGCGTGAGCGTGGTATTACGATAATGGCTAAAAACACTTCTGTCTATTTCGGAGATGTAAAGATAAATATTGTAGATACTCCGGGGCATGCAGATTTCGGAGGCGAAGTGGAAAGAAGTCTCAATCTTGCCGATGGCGCTCTTCTTCTCGTTGATGCAAGTGAGGGACCTTTGCCTCAGACTCGCTTTGTGGTTAAAAAAGCGTTGGCTAAAAAGCTTCCGATTATTCTTGTCATAAATAAAATCGATCGTCCCGACGCAAGAATCACGGAAGTTATCGATGAGGTGTATGACCTCTTCATAGACCTCGATGCGAATGAGGAGCAGATAGATTTTCCGATTTTATATACCAATGCAAAAGCAGGAGTTGCTCACAACGAGCTTTCCGATGACTCCACCGATTTACGCCCTCTTCTGAAAACCATTGTTTCAAGGATTCCCGGACCTGAGGCAAATGATGACAGCACTTCGCAGTTTCTTGTTACCAATCTTGCATATGACCCTTATGTGGGGCAGGTTGCCATAGGGAAACTTTGCAGCGGAATTCTTCAAATGAACAAAACCTACAGTTTGTGCGGAGAAAAAAATATAACGCGAGGAATAAAATTTTCTGCCTGTTACACTTTTCAGGGATTGCAGAAAAAACAGGTGGAAGAGCTTGAATCCGGCGACATAGTTGCAATTTCCGGAGTGAAAGAGATCAAAATCGGAGATACAATATCTTCGGAAGAAGACCCTCTGCCCCTTCCGCGCATAAAGATTGACGCGCCCACAATATCTATGATTTTTCATGTCAATAACGGTCCTTTTTCCGGACTGGATGGAGAATTTTTATCTTCAAGACACTTGAGGGAAAGACTTCAGAAGGAAGTGCTCGGCAATGTTTCGCTTCAGGTGCGTGAAACAGACCGTCCCGATGCTTTTGAAGTTTGCGGAAGAGGCGAGCTTCAGATGGCAATACTCATCGAGACAATGCGCCGGGAGGGTTATGAGCTGATGGTTTCAAAACCGCGTGTAATTACCGTTGAAAAGGACGGCAAAATCACAGAGCCGGTAGAAAGAGTTCTCATCGATATTCCGGAAGTGCATATCGGAGCGGTTACCGAAGCCCTGTCTAAGAGAATGGGCAGAATGACGAATATGCAGAATCACGGATACGGCAGGGCAACTATGGAGTTTGTAGTTCCCTCAAGAGGATTGATAGGATTCAGAAGCCGTTTTATTACGGAAACAAAGGGCGCGGGAATAATGAATACATTTTTCGAGGGGTACGATGAATGGTTCGGTTTCATTCCCCATAGAATAAACGGTGCAATTGTCGCAGACAGAAAAGGAAGGACAACCGCCTATGCGAGTCTCGGAATGGTTGACAGGGGAGAACTATTTATCGAACCCGGTACCGAGGTCTACGCGGGAATGATTGTAGGCGAAAGAAACCGTTCCGGAGATTTGACCGTAAACATTACGAAAGAGAAAAAGCTTACAAACCTTCGCGCCGCGCACGCTGATATTACCATTCCTCTTCGCCCTCCGCGAAAGCTTTCCCTTGACCAGTCGATTGAATTTATAGCAGAAGACGAACTGGTGGAAGTTACCCCGAAGATTGTCCGACTGCGCAAAATGGAATTGGACGCAGTAAAGCGGGCGCAGGCAAAAAAGAAAGATAAGGCATAAAAAATCTGTAAGCGCGTTGGATTTTTCTTTTAAAGTAAAGTTATCGCACAAGCCCTCTTATCATGATATTTAACTTGTGAAATAATACAAAAAGCATAGATATAGCTCATAGCATTGAATATTAACGTTCAACTCTTTATATGTTTATGCAAAAAATCTTTTTTCTCAAAAAATATTTCTCTTTATTGTTTTTCTTCTCTTTTCTTTTTTGCCTGACTGAAATTGCCAGGTACATAAATATCCCCGAAGCAACCGTGAAAGATGTATTAATTCAGTGCGCGATATTGTTATCTGCCAACATTGCCGGGTTTACGATTCTTTCAGTTGCGCCTCTCGCTTTTGTTTTTTTGTTTTGGCGCTCTTATGAAAATAAGAGTCTTGTGGAAAAAAGATGGAAAGAAATGCTGATTTTTTGGGGTTTTTATTCGCAGTTGGTTTTTATTTCATTGGGGATGCCAATAATAGAGAGAGTGCCGATTGTCATTTTTAAATATTCGCTCATACTTAATTGTTTAATTCTGATTATATGCTGTTTTTTGTTTGGGCTATCGTCATTTTATTTTTCCTCTAAATGTACTCAATATTCAGGCAGGGGGAATGTAATTTATTTTTTTGTGAACTTCCTTTTCATTATTGCGTCAACTTTTTTTCTAAACGTCTGTTTAAATGTATACGACGCTTTATTCCTTTCTTTTAAAACTGTTTCAATCAGATACATTTATTATGTGCTCGCGGATACAAATAAAAGTTTTGTAATCCGGATGATATTTGTTTTTGGAATAATATATTTTTCATTTGTCCTGTTTGACAGGATATTTAAAAACGAAAAAAGAGATTTTTCAAAAAACAATTCCTCATTTTTGCCAAAGTCGGAAATATTATTTCCCCTTGTCATTATTCTCGCAATTTCTGTTTCCTGTTACGGATACTATATAAATCGCGAGGAAAAAATTCATTTATCGGTGGAAGAAAACGGAGATGCCGAAACCATCGCAATGGGAAAAGAACGATTCAATGTACTGCTGATTTCAATTGATACCCTAAGGTCTGACCATCTTTCATGCTATGGATATTCCAAAAATGATATTAGCCCTAATATTGACAAACTGGCTAAAGAGGGGGTTTTATTCAGGAACAGTTTTTCAAATACATCCTGGACCAAACCCAGTGTCGCGTCATTGTTTACATCTCTTTATCCTTCACAGCACAATTCGTTGACCGTAAATGACAAACTTCCCGATAAAGTGACGACCCTCTCTGAAATACTGAAGGCGCAGGGATATAAAACCGGTGCAGTCGTAAGCAATCCGAACATAAAAAAAATATTTAATTTCAATCAGGGCTTCGATTTTTACTATGACAAGCTATACACAAAAAGGAAGTATCACAATTTAAATAACAGCCTCATATTCGGAGCCATAGATGATATTTCGAGGGCTTTCAGCATCCGTAAGAAAAAAATGTCTGCCGAAAATATAAATAATTTAGCTTCAATTTGGATTAAAAAAAATTCCGGCGCAAACTTTTTTCTTTATTTGCACTATAATGATGTTCATGCTCCCTATGATCCTCCTGAAGGCAACTTCAATAAATTTAAAAACGGAGTTGATAAGCGAAATATGAATGATCTCAATATGGTCTTATATGACAGCTTAATTAATTTTGTCGATTTTTATATAGGACGGATTCTGAAAACAGTGGATGATTTAGGACTTGGCAAAAAGACCCTGGTAATATTAACCGCAGACCATGGCGAAGCTTTTCTCGAACATAATAACAGAGAGCATGGCACGACCTTATATAATGAAGAAATATCCGTTCCATTGATTATTCGTTTACCCAAAATTATAGATAAGAATCAGATAATCGGATACCATGCCTGTACCGTTGACCTGTTTCCGACTATCCTTGATATGCTAAATATAAAGTATAAGGGGGATTTTGAAGGGCAAAGTCTTTATCCTCTCATTAATAAAAAAACGGAAGAAGAAAGAGATTACGTTTTTCATCAGCTGGAAAAACTGGAAGGTCTGATTCAAATATGGGCTTTAAGAAAAGGCGATTATAAATATATATATTACAGAAAAAATGCTGATTCCAATAATCCAGGATTTGTCTATGACCTTTTCTTCGATTTGCAGAAAGACAACAGGGAATATGTCGATGTGAAGAGTTCTAATGCGGACAAGGTAAAAGAATTGAAGTCAGAGATGTTTCCCATTATAAAACATATAAATGAAACGTCAGTTAAGGCGGAAAGTTTGAAGATAGACAGGGAAACGAAAAACCAGCTTCGCGCTCTGGGCTATATCAATTAGAATATTCCGCAACTTCCCAATTTTTTAATTTAATTTCTGACTACTTTCAATTTCTGAATTTTTTACCATAAAAGAATATCCCAAGAAGTCCGCTAAAAATAAGCAATGCCGTAGATGGTTCTGGGACGGGTGGTGTTTGCTCGGCTGTTTTTGCGTTATGCTTTCCACCCCCGGGGTGGTTCTTCCGTTATGTAAGGATATGTTGGCACAGGACCTGTACCGGAACCTATGATAAAGAAATCACTGAAACCCTGTGGCGGAGGCTGATGATGCTTTGCTGTTAATCAAACCTCCTGTCTTCCACTACATTTTGTGAAGACGCAAATCCAAAGCGCCCGATCCGGTACCCGGTGTATTTAAAATGTTGATTGCAGTTTTCACAATTTGCCCCTTCTTCTGTTTTTCTCAAAGCATACGCGCAGTAGGGGTAAGTTAAAATATCCCACACATCTTTTTACAGCAAGTCAGACATTTTTCTATCTTCGTTTGTTTTTCGAAAGGCAATTTTTCTTTTTATGATGTCAAAGCCTGTGCAGGTTTTCAATGAGAGTTACTGCCATCCTCCGTATATTTTTTAGTTGCCCTCCTGTTGTCATAAGATGCCAAAATCTGCAATGTTGCGCAGTCAACACCTCTGCTTCTTTATAGACAAAAATAATTAAAAATTTCCTAAAATTAATTTATATGATATAAATACCAATATAAAAATAGCAAAATAAATGCGATATAATGATAAATAGTAAACATAAGCTATTATACTTCTTAATTGCCCTGTCATTCCCGCTTTTGATTTATTTTGATTCACTCGGTGATTATTTCATCAGCGATGATTTCAGTCTGATTTTGGCAGGCAGAGAAAATGCGCTTTTCCTGTCTTTCTTTTCCACTGCAAACAATCCTCAGTGGCATTATTCGCCTCTTCTCTTAGTCGTTTTCTATCTTGAATTTCTCCTATTCGGGATGAATCCCTTTTGGTGGCATCTTGTTACTCTGCTGTGCCATGGGATAAACAGTTTGCTCGTTTACCTTCTTGCGGGAAAAGTTACAAAAAATGAAACGATTGCTCTGGTTTCATCAATAATTTTTGCCTCTTACTATCTGCATTATGAGTCGGTAATATGGATTAGCGGATTGCACACGAGTTTAATGGTTTTATTCTATCTGCTATCTCTGTTTTTTTTTATAAAGTATATGAACCGAAGAAAAACATATTATTACTGCTTCGCGTTTATATTCTTTTCAATGAGTCTTCTTACAAAGGAGGAGTCAATTACTTTAGTTGTCATTTTTTTACTCTATGACTTTATCTTTTTCGAAAGCGTAACCCGCGGAAAAAGCTTTCACGAAAATCTCAAAGAGTCGGTGAGATATATTCCCTTTATTCTGATTGCATTAATCTTTTCTGTTGTTGCAAATCGAGGCACCTTTAAACCGCACCTTATTGAGAATATTCTTCACTTTTATCACAATTCTCTCCTGATGCTTTTCATTCCTAACCAGTTTTGGATAGTAAAAAGTCTCATAACAGTTAAAAATTATCCTCTCGTTTTTTCCCTTCTCTTTGGAGTGGTGGCTTTTATTTTTTCTTCCAAAAGTACTCGTTTTTTCCTGCTTTGGGTTTTTATAACCCTTCTTCCCACACAGGTTTTCTCAGGAGTCGCCGCGCGGTATCTCTATTTGCCCTCAGTGGGTATGGCTGTTTTTTTTGCTTCGGTGATTGTGAAAATGACGCAAATGCTATCGGATAAATTTGCAAAGAAGAATCCTGATAATATTGAAAGGGTTGAGACTGTTGATAAAAGTAAGGAAATCATCTCTCTGCTCTTTTCATTTATGATTTTGTTGGCGATTGTGGCGCCGGGAATTTCTTTTATTAATGATAGAAAGGAAGAGTGGCACAATTCATCGATAACCGTTAAAAATATAATCTCGGGTGCAAATATTAATTTAAGTGATAATTCCGGCAAGAGACTTTTCTTTGTCAATATACCTGACAGCAGGCAGTCTGCGAATTCCTTTTTTCCGGCATACATCTTAAGAAACGGTTTCAGAGAAGCATTGAAATTGTCGGATAAAAATCAGGCATATTCACTAAAACTCCTGAAGCTTAAAAATACTCCGTGGCAATGTGTCTATGAATCTGAGATTACTCTCGAAGATTTAAAATCTCTTTTGCCGGATCCGCGAAATATGGTCTTTGCTTTTGATCCCGCAAAAAATACTATTATTCAAATAACCAAGTTATAGCTGTAAGCAGTTTATGCGGACACGGCAATATATATGTCGGTTTTTTAGACAGTAATTTATCTTATTAATTCAATGGGTTAGTCAAATTGTTAAAATCATCTGTCGGATTATTAGACACTTTTGAGATATATGAACCAAAGTTCCTTTTCTTCCTTGATTTAATATTGTATTAAATATCAATGTGTTAAGTTAAAGCAATCTCTGCTGAAACACTTTGGCACAATAATTGCATATCTTTAATATATAAAAAAATTACAGAGGAAAATTGATGAAAATTAAACCGGGTTTGGTAATTGCAATTGGATTTTTTATCCTTCTTTTAACTGGAACAACAAATGCCACAACTCTTTTTTATGAAGATTTTGAGTCGGGATTAACAAGCTGGACAGGAAAGAGTGGTGGTGGGCATAATGGTCAGATTATTTCAGACCCTTTTATTCCGACAAATAGCGTTTTGAATTTTACGGCATTAAATATGGGTGGTGATATTTTTACTATAAATACTTTTTCTTCATTAACCGGAAATTTTATCCTTTCCTTTGATTATTTAGGTCTTGATTCCGGTCCGGGTTTAGATGGAAATCTTGGCGGTTTTATCGGTTACGGTTATTCAAGTGGAGGTGCATCAGTCTGGTTAGGGGGAACGGGTGGACCCTACCCTGATTTACTTCCTGACACAAATCAGTGGGAACATGTAGTGATTTCTTTTAGCGATATCAACAGTATTAATTTAACGCTTGAAGATTGGTCAGGATCAGCAGGGATTCCGGGAGACGCCTATTTTGATAATATCCTTCTAACTGATGAAACCGGACCGAGTTCTCTGCCCGTTCCTGAACCCTCTACAGTTATTCTTTTTTGTGGCAGTATAGCCGGATTGATAATCTTCCGGAAACACCTCACCTAATTATTGTTATATGCCTCGCACCAGTCATTCCGCACTTGATGCGGAATCCAGAGAGCTGGATTTAAGATGCGACTTGATTTGCACCAATTAAATTGTATACGGTATGTGGTTGTGTATGATTTGAATCGATGAAAAACATCAGGAAGGGGTGCTGTAGGTGCACTCATCTGCTAGTGTCCGTTGTTAATCTTTATTAATACCAGTCCTCAATCTGCAGATTTTTTATCCGATTAAATTCTTTTCTGTTGTGCGTGACAAGTATCCCTTGCCGGGCTAAGGCAGTGCCCGCAATTAAGGTATCAAAGGGACCTATAGGAATACCTCTTTTTTCCAAATTTGACCTAATCATAGCAGTGATTTTGGCTTCTTTTTCTGTAAAATTCAAAATGTTTACAATAGAGGTTAAATCTTCAAGCTGTTTCATCCTTTTTTTTGGAGACGATGATTTTGCGATGCCTACTTCCAGTTCATATAAGACAACAGATGGAATTCCTATTTCTTTAGGAGATTTACTAAATAGACTGACAGCGACACTACCAACTCCTTTAAAGAAATAAATTATGGTGTTTGTGTCTAACACATACATTACAGTTTCTCGCGCTTGGCATCTCTGCCTGTGGATTTTCTAATCTTTTCTGCAGGAGTCAGGTCATTCCACGCACCTGCAAGATCCAAGACAGATTCCGGCCATTCATCCGATATTTTTTCTTTTATCAATTTTGCAATCCATTTACTTTGAGACATATTGTTGGACTTTGCGGTTTTGCGCATTTTTTCCTCAATTTTATCCTCTAAATAGATGGTAACCTGACCCATTGAAGTCTCTCCTTGTGAAAGTATAATATATGTGTAATTATATGTGTTGATATGTCAGATGTCAACCGGAATTAACGATCTAAGAAAAAGGGGTCAAGTCTGCTTTTGACTTTTGTGGTTGGATGTGACATATTTCTAACCTATGACCAGACCATTACGCATATCATATCCCGGGGCGTGGTATCATATAATGAACCGGGGCAGACGAAAAGAGAGGATTTTTTTAACTCAAA
>CAZJVM010000016.1:0-48099 GCA_964549305.1 uncultured bacterium | reverse complement strand
ATTTTTAATTGCGTGAGTTATGCCCGGAATTATTGTCAATATGGTTTCATTGCCGGGGCTTACTTCTATTTCTTCAATTTCGCCTTCTTCCCTGTTTTTCGCAGTTATAAAACAGGGTCCTCCTATAATCCAGATTTTTTCCTCCTGCTTCTTGTGATAATGATTGCCGCGCACTGCTCCCGGATTCATACTGACAATGTGGAGATTCAGGGCCTTGCCGTCTTTAAGCAGTTTTTCATCAAGCGGTTTTGCCGAAAAACCGCGCTCATCTTCTCGGAGTTTTATTTTTTCGATTTTAATAAGTGCCATTTAACATAAACTGATATTTAGTTTTGTTATAAACCTCAACATATCAAAAAAAAGGAGAGAGGACAAATAACCTCTCTCCTAAAATTTACTCTTTTTAATTTAAACTTACTCTTCCGGTGGTGGAAAAGGATTTTCCTCAGGCAGAGGATAACCCGGATTCGATGTCATTCTCGGATCCATAAGTTTCTTTATGTTGAGGACCATTTCGTGATAGTTGCACATTGAAGGTCCTGTTAAGTATGTCATTGGTCCAAGAGGCCATGTAGGCATCATTTTTCTCTTTACCGCTTCTACTATTGTCTGAACATAGCCATTCAGGAAGCTTGCTCCGGCATCTAAATCGTGTTCAAAGTAAATAATCGGTTCAACTTCCGAAAAGTGGCACATCTGATAGGAGTTAACCCAGTCAGTATGGCTTAAGTCTTCAACAAAATGACCCTTCTTGTAAGCCTCTTCGATTATGGGCCACATAAATTCGCTTGTCTCGATGGTGTGATCGATTGAGTCGAATCCAAAACCACCCATAACAAAGAAGTCGCCTGCCGGTCTGTAAAGTCTGTTGGACAACCCGCATCTGATTGCCTCGCCAATTGCGTGATGGCCGATATTCCAAAGTTCCGAACCCTCTTCAAGATAAGTGCCTTCGTGGTCCTCGACAATCTGGTCAAGGACTTTCTGCTCATACTGAAGCTGTCTCGGAGATGAAAACCCCATCAAGGTTACCGCAAGAATGTTCTTCCATTTATGCTGAAATTCAGGCCATCTCTCCCAGAACTGCTCAACCGACCTGCTGTCCGCTGCAAGCACCCAGTTTGCGCCTTCTTCATGGACTGCGCCTGCAATCTCGGAATGGCCTATATCGTACATTGCGTTGGCAAGTTCTTTTTTTGTCTTGAACTTAACAAGATTGATTTTGAAGCGGTCTTTGGGGAAATCTACGGAAAAATCCGGATTTGCACCCTTTACCGGAAATACTCTCGGTCCAGGATAAGGAAAAAGCTTTACTGCCATCTTGGTAACCATACCGAGTCCGCCGCAATGTCCAGTGTCCGCCCTTATAAGGCCTTTTAAATTTAGTCCGGCGCAGTCGCCCCAAAAGAATTCCGCATTGGGATTTCCCGATGAACCCATTTTAAGAAGCTCTCCGTCGGGAAGCACCCAGTCGCAGGCAAGAATTCCGCGGTTGAAACCGTATTTGTGTCCCATTCCGCCCATTCCCTGGAAAAGATTGTTCGCCATAACAGAAACCTGCGAACCTGCTTCAGGAGTCGTTATTGAAAGTCCGACCTTATGTCCCTCTGCCTGAAGCTGAGCATAGGTAACAAAAGGTTCCACGATTGCGTACATATTCTTTTCATCGAGTTCAATGATTTTGTCCATTCTCTTGGGGTCAATGATAATGGTGTCCGGACGAACAGGAATTGTAGGCGGTAAAAGATTTGTTCCTACGGGAATATATGGAAAATTGTATTTGTTCGCAATCCTGATAATAGCCTGAACTTCTTCGGTACTTTCAGGCAGAACGATTGCCGCAGGCCTGTATCTTCCGGACTGAGCGTGCGTGGCGTGTAGCAACCACATATAGCTGTATGCCGAAGTGAGAGCCGGATCGTCGTTTATATTTTCTTTTCCGAGGACATTTTCAAGCGCCTCATATGCCCCTTTTGGTAAACTCATATTATTCTTCCTCCCTGCTTTTTATAAAGCTTTTTCAACCAATTCAACAAGGCTTAACATCTTTATTTTATTACCATCAGCTTTGATCGCATCCGATAGGTTTGATTCACACCAAGGACAGGACGAAACCAATGCCTCAGCACCTGTAGATTTTGCTTCATCGATTCTCTCTCTTGCGGAAAACATTGCAAAATCAGGAAAAGCAGACCTTACGCCACCGCCTGCTCCACAGCACCAGGAGAACTCTCTGATTCTTTCCATCTCGACGAGTTCCACTCCCGGAATTGCGTTGAGAACATTTCTCGGCGGGTCATAAACTCCCTTGTCTCCGTAGTTTCTTTCTCTGGGAGGATCGGAAAGGCCCCACTTTGTCCTTTTGCCTTCCCAAAGGTCTTCGGGTTCGCCGCCTCTTCCGAGATGGCAGGGATCATGCCAGGTAACTTTTATATCAACTTTGTTCTTGAACTTCAGTTTTCCTTCCTGAAGAAGTTTATCGAAATACTGCATTGCCTGATAGACTTCGTATTTTCTTTCGCCAACTCCGGGATAATGTCCCTGAAAAGCTCCGTAACAACCCGAGCAGGAAGTTATAACCGTCTTTACTCCCAGATCATTAAAAGTTTTTATATTTTTATTGGCCACTTCAACAAATGCATCTTCCATCCCGACTTTCAGAACGGGACTCGCGCAGCACTGTTCGTTGTTGCCAAGAATTCCAACGTCAACACCTGCCTTCTGCAGTATTTTGAGAGTTGATTGGGCTACTTTCTGAAGATCGGCATTATAGGAATAAGTACATCCGGCAAAGTAGAGCACTTCCGCTTTTTCTTTGTTAAGGTCTTTCACCTTAAGTTTTCTTGCCCAGTTTCCACGTCTTGTTTTAGGTTGCTGCCAGGGATTGCTGTTTTTCTGAATGCTTTCAACTGCGGGCATATGTTCCGGCAGGGGACCTTTGCCTTCTTTAACCACATAGTTTCTCAGTTCGTGAAGAATTTCGAGGGGTTCCATATCTCTCGTAAATTTGCATGTCACATCACACCCGCCGCAAAGCGTGCAGGTATAAATGATTTCAAGAACTTTATCGGTAATTTCAATTTCGCCTTCAAGCAAAGCTCTTGCAAGGTCGAATCTGCCCTGCGCCGAATAGGCATCATACTTATACATCTGATTTGAAGGACATATTTTTGCCCTTTCCTTGCTCTTTACACTCCAGGGATGGACCCATTTGCACATAGAGCATCTTTCACAGTTGACAAGGTCCCATCTGTATTTTTCAAGGCCTTCTTTATTGCTCATTTATACTCCTCCATTTCCCTTCGTTTTTATAATCCAAGTTTCCCCGGGTTCATTATCCCATTAGGATCCAGGTAGTCCTTAATTGTTTTGGCTGTCTTATGCTGAATCGCGTTTGCGCCGTTTACCATTTCTGACCATTTGCCGTAAGCACGGGTAAAATGAGCACCTGCCGCATACATCTTTTTGCTTGCCTCTTCGTGAAGCTTTGAAACAAGACAACACTCTTCCTTGTCTTCCGGATTATAAGGAATGTTAAATTCCAGATGCGCCGCGCGCCCCGTTTCTATTGGCTGTAAGTAGATTCCGATATCGGCAGTGGAATAATCTGCTTTCACTGCTTCTTCCATCATTATTTTTTTGAATTTTCCGGCATTTTCCATAATTGTCAGGAAGAAAATGTCAGAACTCGCTCCTTTGGGAGCATCCTTCCAGTAAACCTCCTTATCCCAGCAACGGCGCAGATTCTTTGAAAAGAATGACGTGGCATTCGGCGCTGAGGTAATGGTAAGTTCGGGCATTGCTCCGTTTGCCTGAGCGGTTTCGAGGAAATCGGCTTCCTGATATTCAATTCTTTCATCGGGAAGTCTCTTCAATCCGCCTATGCAGAAAATTTGTACATACTCGGGAAGTTTCTTTTTAAGGCTTGCGTAGTCTTCCCTGTTATCTGTAAGAATTGCGGCGAGATTTGACTTGTTAAGGGCAAAACATTCGTAGCCAATCCATTTCCTCAAAACCTTGTAGGTGAAATTGGTGAGTTCGTCTATACATTCAAAAGGCGTGAAATAGATCTTTTCCTTAACGGGAAGAGGTTCCGCCATTATATTCGCCCAGGTTACGACCCCAAGACTTCCCTGAGCTCTGGAATAAAGCCTGTTCCAGTCAAATCCGGGGCCCCAGGGACCTACCATATCCGTATTAATGTCCTCGGGAGGAGCAGGTGCCGCGGAACCGGTTCTGAATATTTCGCCCTTTGGCATAACAATCTCGGATGTATAAAGAGGTTCGCTGTAACAAAATTCCTGCACTGCCATAGGATGCGCCTCAAGATGCGCTGTTACTACTGACTGGTCTTTTCTCGGAAGAAAAGGCATAAGAGCGCGAAGCCCTTCTTTTGCCAAAGCTTCCTGAAGTTCGTCATAGTTCACTCCGGGCTGAATTCTCGTTGCCCTGTTGCGATGGTCAATGCTGAAAATTTTCTTCCACCCCGAAAGGTCAACAACAATACCGCCCATTTCAGGTATTGCCGCGCCGTAATTGTGTGTCCCAGAACTTACAGGGATTACAGGCATATTTTCTTCGTTTGCAAGCTTTACCACATTGCAAATCTGTTCGGCATCTTTGGGAAATACCACAAAGGAAGGCCTTCTCGGTTTTGAAAGACTCACATCACTTGAATACTTTTCTCTCGTTTCATCATCATCCTTTACATTGGATTTTCCGACAATACCGGCAAGCTTTTTCTTGATGTCTTCGTGATAATTCTTTTTTTCAGCGGTGACTTCGCTGTACGGTTTGTCCTCGAGAGGTTTGATATAATCCACCTTGGCTGGAATTTTCTCGGGCATACTTTACCTCCTTAAGTTTCCTCATTCCTGGTTTTAAATCGTATCTTTTTTTTCGAACACAGTGTCTCTATTGTCCGAATTGTCATTTTTTGTCAAGTAAAAGTTACCTCTTTTATTTTCTTTTTTCAGGTTTTGCAGAGCTCGTCAAAAAAGCATTAAGAAAAACAGTTTCAAAGCAAAAAAAAGAGTTTGACTGCGCATTAAGGAAAACAACTTTCCCCGCGGTCAAAATACATTTTGCAGGCGTAAAATCACTTCAGGTAAAGACTTTCCGGAGGGAAAACATTAAACAAAGATAATACAAATAGAGAAGAAAATCTAAAATTCGACTATTTAAAAAAACCTTCTAACACCTTTAAGCCTTTGTTGATTGAATCATCTTTTTTATTATTTTTATTCTTTCTCCTGGCTTTATTTTTCTTCTGATTTCCCTTAAGAATTTTCTCAAGCTCTTTTTTAAGAGCATCCTTTCCTTTCTCGACAACCTGCTTTTGAACCGCTTTTCTTTCCAGTCCAATTTTCGGAGAATCAGTAGTGCCTGAAAATTTAAGCGGTACTGATATCCATCCTTTCCTGTTCCCCATAATCTCCTGAAGAAGTCCGCCTTTATAAATTCCCCCCGAAATTTCAGGAGAAAGGCTTAAAAGCGCATCTGCCTTTATTTCGCCTGTGAATTTTACTTCTCCGTCAGAAGTTATTTTAATCTTTTGACCGGTTAGTTTAAATCCTTTGTAGTCAATCTCTTCACCTTCCACTGTAAAATCACAAATACCTTCTTTAAAACTCACATTTTTAAGGTCATCGGTACCGAGAATCGATGCAGTTTTATCAAGAAACTTCACTTCCGACAATTCAATATTTTTAACAATAAAATTACCCTTTGCCGCCAAACTTTTCTTAAAAACCCCGCTATCCGTGCCCTTTGCCGAATAATCGCACCTTGCAGAAATCAGTCCCCTTGCATTGCCTTTGAAATTGCTGAAAAGGAGAGGTTTAAGATCTTGCAGTGCAATGCCTTCGGCAGTGACTGTGCCTTTGCTTTTACCTTTTGGTTTGCCTAAATGTATTTCATCTTTCGATGCAACTTTCCCGTTCCCCAAATCAATTCTCATATCTGCAATGTTCAGAATATTGTTATTATATTCTCCGGTTATTTTTAGGTTGCTCAAAGGCATTCCGCTATATTTTATTCTTACCGCCGTAATATGGAAAACAGCATCCAAGGGGATATCTTTGTCTGAAGAATCGTCTTCGCCCGGGACAACGGAATCTTTCTCCTTCTTTACATTATCTTTCTTATCCCGCGGAGAGTTTTCTTCATCGGGGGAAAAACTTTCTAAAATTTCATCTGCATCAATTAGTAGCGCATCTGCACTGATATTTGCCTTTAGAGGATTTTTTTTGTCCGGTAACAGTGCCGAAGACTGCAAAGCGATTTCGGAATTCCCGATTTTCAATTTGTCTGATTTTATGCCTATTTTGCCTCGTTCAAAGGAAACTCCCGCGGATACTTCAACGGGAATATTTTTATAGTCGGCAAGCATCGCTTTAAACTCCTCGATGTTGATATTTCCGCTCACCACATCCAAACCGATATCGTTGCTTTTGCCTTTACAAGACATTTTACCTGACAAAAAACCGCTTTTTATTTTTACAGATTTCATTTCCCCGAGCGCTGATTCAGGAAGCAGATTGGTTATTGCCGCAATTGAAGTCCTCTCGAATGTTACAGTTGCATCGACAGGAGGATTATCAATATTTTCTCCCGATATGTCCGATTCCGCTTTTAAGGTGACAACCGATTCGCCTATTTTAAAATCGCTTGTTTTGATATTTATTTTTTTCCCATCAAATGATGCTTCGGCGGAAACATTCACGGGAATGTCATTGTAAGCAGGAATAGTGCATTTGACTTTTTCCAGAAGCATTTTCCCCCTGACTCTTGAAATATCAACGGAGTCCGCTTTCCCTTTGTATGATATTTCACCTGATACATTCCCTTCCTTTATCTTCAACGAATCTTTGTTTTCTCTCTGTGAATCGGGAAACAGTTTATAGAGAGTCAGAAGCGATGCTTTCTCTACGCTTGCTTTGAAATCGGAATCAGGGTTTTCTGAAAGGGAAGCGAGATTCAGGGAAAGCGGAATTTTTATACTATCCCTGAAAATGTCAAATGATATGATGCCTTCAATTTTAATTTCCTTCTCATAATCAGGTGAATTCATCTTCACTGCACTTTTTACGGTTGCATTTTTAAAGGGAAGCAACTCTTCTGCGCTTTGAGGAGAAAGAGCATTGGCAAGAGCATAGGCGTTTATTTCTCCTGTTTTCAAATCAAAGGAATAATTTTTACTTTTTAAATCCGCACTGCCTTTGATATTTAAAGGAAATGCTCCCATATCACCTGCAACATCAATCACTGCACCGGCATCAACAATCAGCTTTCCTTCCCCTAATTCCCCTTTAACGGCAATATCAAGATTGCTGACCTTATATTGCTTCTCTTCTGTACCTGTACTTTTATCAATAAAGAGAATTTCGGCATCTTTTATAATTATCTTTTGTATACTGAGTGAAAAAGGTTGTTCTTCTTTATCTTCACGCTTTTGTGAATCTGTTCTCTTCTTTTCAGTCGGTTCCTTTCTTGCGGAATTTTCAAACATCCCCTCAAAATTAAATTTCCCTCCGGCATTTTTTATGATTGTCACTGTCGGTTCTTTGAAATAAACATTCTTTAAAATGAGTTTCCTTTGCAGAAGTTCAAGAAAGCTGAAATTCAGCACAGCGCTTTCTATTTTAATAAAATCGCCTTTACCGAAAAGGGGATCTTCCTTTATGCTTGCGCCTTTAAGCGATATCCCCGTAAAGAGTCCGATTTCAACATCTTCCACGCTGACTTCCTTTCCAATGTATTCGCTCACTGTGGGAATGATATACTTTTTTATATTTTCCGGTTGGGCAAGAGTTTTAAGAAAATACGCCGAAAGGGAAGCGAAAATAATCAAAAGAACCAAAACAACTATTCCCGCTTTTAAAATTTTACTTTTCATATTTTATTTCCTTTTGAAAATTGCGGACGGTCACTTCCCTATGCAAAATCTCTCAAAAATGGTATCGAGAATTTCTTCGCTATAATTTTCCCCCTTTATTTCTCCGAGGCAATCAAGGGCGGATTTAAGGTCGCATGCGAGAAATTCCTCTGACATATTGTTTCCGATACCTGTAAGTGCTTTTTTAAGATATTCGTTCATCTCTTCAAGCTTTTTTCTGTGCCTTATATTTACCACAACATCCCTCTCTATGCCTGAAAATTCATTTTCAATATTTAACGCAATTTTTTCTAGAAGAGTTTCGATACCTGTCTCACTTTTCGCGGAAACCTCAACATAGACCTTGCTTTTGAACTCATTTATAACCTTCTCTAAATTGATTTTTTTGCCAAGGTCAATCTTGTTTAAAACCAGGATGTGAGCCATATCCCCGCACTTTCGGGAAAATGTGTGGTAAGTTTCAAAATCTTCATCTGTCAGAGGTGAAGATGCATCTACTACAAAAAGAACGAAATCCGCATTTTCAAGACATTTTATGCTTCTTCTGACGCTTTCTTTATCAATATCATCCTTCCCGTCCATTATTCCGGCAGTGTCAGTAACTCTGACGGGATAACCGCCTACTTCGATTTCTTCGGTAATAAAGTCCCTTGTAGTGCCCGGAGTGTCCGTAGTAATAGACCTTGATTCACCTAAAATGACATTAAAAAGGCTCGATTTGCCCACATTTGTTTTTCCGGCTATTACACAATGATATCCGTCCCTTAAAACAATGCCCTTGTCCGCGCTTTTAATGAGAAAATAGGTTTTGAGCAAAATATCATCGAGCTTTTCCTTCAGGCCTTCTTCGCATTTCTCTTCGGCAGTATCTTCGGGAAAATCGATTTCCGCTTCCAATGCGCTCAAAACATCTACAATTTTCTCTTTCAGGGAGTCGAGTTTGTTTCCCAATTCACCGTTTAACTGCCTTAGCGCGCACTGACTGCTTATTCTGCTGTCAGCGCCAATCAAATCGGCAACTGCTTCCGCCTGCATCAGGTCAATCCTGCCGTTCAAAAAAGCCCTTCTTGTAAATTCACCGGGACTGGCAAGCCTCGCGCCGTTATAGATACAAAGAGAAAGCGTCTTGTTAAGAATATAAGGCGCGCCGTGACAATGAATTTCAACGGAGTCTTCCCCCGTATAGCTAAAAGGCGCCTTCATACGCACCGACATCACATTGTCGATGATTTCACCATTTGAGGCATCCTTAACCCTTGCAACAATAAAACGCTTTGGAGAAATATCTGAAAATAATCCTTCATCGAGAGGAAAAATTATTTTGTCCGCAATGTCTGTCACTCCTTCGCCCGACATTCTCACTATTCCTATTCCCCCTCTTCCCGGAGGAGTGGAAATTGCCACAATAACGTCTTTTTTCAAGAAATCTTCCATAATTTAATATTCGCTTACAATTTTATAATCAAGGACACCTTTTATATATAAAGAAATCCAAAAAATCCACTCTACAGTCAAAACGCTTTGATTCATATTGTCCATAGAAAATCAGGATACCACGGCATACCGGCAAATAATCAACTCCGGCGTTGATAACAGTAAATAATATCTAAAATAAAAGAAAAATATTTCGATTTAAAGGACATATGACATTCAGAAAAATGAAATGAAAAACAAAATGTTTGATGAAAATAAAGGCAAATCTGAAAATATCAATTATACATTCCATTGTAAAAATCGTTGCGGAGGACTTTGATGGCAAATAAAAGCTTTAGGATGCGAACTCTTCTATCCGTTGGATTTGCAATCATAATAGTGATGACCGGATTAGTTCTCCTGCAGGCAATAAACGGAATGGGGAAAATGCATGATATCACTTCCAATATATTCAGTGTGGAATGGAAAAAAGCGGCATTATCGAGCGCCCTTATTGACCTTGCCTGTAAGAATAACAATATGCAGAAAATCATCTTCCATCATACGAGCGAAGATGAATTAAATAACGGTCTGAAAACTATACAAAGCGATTTTGAAGAAAGCGACAAACTAATCGCAATGCTGAAAAGCCAAATTAAAAGCGATGAAGAGTCGAAATCTCTTGCCGTCATTGAAAAAAACAAGGAGAAATATGAAAACTCCCTCAACAAAGTTTTGGCACTTGCCCTGAAAGAAAACAAAAAGAGCGAAGCAAGAAAAATTATAACAGAGGAAACCGCAGCGCTTTTCAATGAATACAAGGCATCGGTTACCGCTTTCACTGTGCTTCAGACAAATCACGTTACGAAGTCAGTCGAAGAATCATATCAAACCTACAGAGGGTCGATTCGCACATTGGGTGTTCTGGGAATATTGACAATATTTATAGGAATTGCCTGCGCGTATTTTCTTATCAGAAAAATCGTAAACCCAATCAATAATGCAGTTAGAACTATGGAAATGATAGCGGAAGGAGATTTTCCCGAAAAAATTGAAAAAACATCAGTTGACGAGGCGGGAAGACTGAACGAGGCAATTAGAAAAGTGCTGAATTCCCTCGGTGGAATTGCCTTTGCAATCAAACGCATCTCCCAGGGCGACCTTTCCGTGAAGCTTACGCCTTTGGGTGAAAAGGACATTTTGAGCAAGTCTGTAATGGATATAAGCGCTGCCATGGAATCTCTTACAAACGAAACAAATCAGCTCACCAAATGGGCAAAGGAGGGAAAACTTAACAAGAGAGGCAATTCTGAAAACTTCAAGGGTGTTTACAAAAAGCTCATCGAAGGAATAAACGAAACTTTAGATTGTATCATAAAACCAATTAATGAAGCATTGAGAGTCCTTGAGGCAATCGCATCAAAAGATTTTACAAAAAAAATGAAAGGCAATTATAATGGAGACTATGCAAAAATCGCCTGTGCCCTTAACAAAGCTATCCACAATCTTAGCGATAACATAAACAGAGTTTCAAATGCATCAAGAGAAATAACTTTAGAATCAACTCAATTAAGCAATGCCGGACAAGTCATCGCGACAGGGGCGATGGAACAGGCGGAATCGCTTGAAAAGGTCGAAAATACTCTTATGGAAATTACCGACATAACAAACAAAAACACCGACCATTCCGATATTGCCAAAAAGTTATCTGTCTTTTCCCGTAAAAGTGCGTCAAAAGGCAAGGAAAGCATGGAAAGGCTTTCAGAGGCAATTGGACAAATTAAGGACTCCTCCGATAAAACCGCAAAGATTGTAAAGACAATAGATGAAATCGCTTTTCAGACAAACCTTCTTGCGCTGAATGCCGCAGTGGAAGCGGCACGCGCGGGAGACGCTGGAAGAGGATTCGCCGTAGTGGCCGAAGAAGTGAGAAACCTTGCCATAAGAAGCGCTGAAGCGGCAAAAAATACCGCAAGAATGATAGATGAATCTGTCAAAAAATCTGACAGAGGCGTTGAGCTTAACGAGGAGGTTTTCGCCAATCTTGAAGAAATAAACCAAAACGTCATTAAAACAGGTGATGTAGTGGAAAACATTGCAAAAGCCTGCTCAAACCAAGCCAGACTGATTGACGAAGTGGGCGCGGCAGTTGGAGAAATTAACATCATAACTCAGAAGAATTCCGCAAACTCGGAAGAGACCGCAAGCTCATGCGCAGAATTATCCTGCCAGGCGCAGGAAATGCAGAAAATGGTGGAAGAATTCAAAATTCAGGAAAGCAATAAAATCGATGAAAACGCGCAAACAGAAGAATCCCGCCCAAAAGTGGCTTAAAATGAATCAGGCGGATTTCTTCTCTTTCCCTTTTGATTGTCGGGCATTTGCGGGATAAACGGCAATTTTCTTATTTTCGCCTTTCCCTTTGCTTTTTGCATCGATACCGGCAATATTTCTTAAATAATTATATACGACAAGTCTTTCCCAGGAAGGAAGGTGCGGAAGAAATGACGGTTTACCGCTTTTTTTAGCTTTTTCGACGGCATTCTTCGCCATTCTTTTTAAAGTGGAATATCTCTTTCTGCGGTACGAATCAATATCTACTTCCACACTTATCGATTCCTCTTTCCTCGCTGACAGGGACTTATTGATAATATGCTCTAAGGCAAAAAGCGTTTCGCCCCGTTTCCCTATGAGGCGCGAGGCATCTTTTGAGGTTATATTCAAAAAAATGCGGTTTCCGTTTTTCTTCGTATCGACAATTGCTTCATAGCCGAGTCCACCGATTATTTTTTTAACGACCAGCGCCGCCTTTTCTTCCGGGGTTAACTGGATTACTTCCAGTTTGATTTTTGCAGGTTTGCGGAAAAAACCCAAAAAACCTTTTCTTCCCTTATATATAACTTCAGCTTTAACTTCGTCCCGAAAAAGACAATGTTTCCTGAGCGCATTTTCTATAGCTTCGCCTGCCGTTTCCCCTTCCCCGATGAACTTCATTTTTTCTTAGCAGACTCCTTTCCTTTAGCCTTTTTTTTGCGGGCGGACCTGCTCTTTCCTGAATTCTCCGCTTCCGACTCACTATCCTTGGGCATCATGAAATACTGCTGGGCTATGGTAAGAATGTTATTGACTGTCCAATAGACAACCAATCCCACAGGAAAGGACATAAACATAAATGTAAAAACAACGGGCATTATCATCATAATCTGCGCCTGCCTGGGGTCTCCCGCAGTGGGAGTCATCTTCTGCTGTAAAAGCATCGTCACTCCCATTAATATGGGAGTTATATAATAGGGGTCCTTTTGCGACAAGTCTTTCATCCACCAGAAAAAGGGCGCCCCCATTAACTCCACGGAATTCAGAAGGACATTGTAAAAGGCAATGAAAACGGGAATCTGAAGAACCATCGGAAGGCAACCTCCCATAGGATTTACTCCCTGCTCCTTGTAAAGAGCCATAGTTTCCTCGTTCATTTTCTTCGAATCTTTTTTATATTTATCACGAATTGCCTTAATCTGCGGTTGTATGTTTTTCATCTGCTGCATTGATGTGAAACTCTTTTGCGTAAGGGGGAAAAAAATAATTTTCAGAATAATTGTGATTATGACTATGGAAAACCCGTAATTCCCCAGATATGAATAAATCCAGTTAAGCGCCACGAGAAGAGGTTTACCAAGAATTCCAAACCATCCGAAATCAACAGCATTTCCAAGTCCCTGCTTCTCGAGAACATTGTAGTACTTCGGCCCCACATAAAGAGGATATTTTACCTTCACCGATTCAAGGGGCTTAAGGCTGAAAAATTTTGATTGCGCGCCTATGGTAAGCATTTTTTTCTCTTCAGGAAAAAGAGCTACGGAATAGTCCTTGTCGGGAAGTTTGATTGAAGCAAGAAAGTACTTGCTCTCCATTCCCGCCCATTCTACATCTCCCGAAAATATCTTTGAAGATTCAAGGTCTTCCAGTTTTTCTCGTACTGGCTTTCCGCTTTTGGAAACAACGGGACCGATATGTCCCGCATATCTGTCCTTTGTCTCTTCACCCATATGAAAAAATTGAGGACCGAGAATTATCTGTTCGGAGATATCCTTCTTGTCTTCGGAACCGTTTCTCAATCCCAGGAGCATATCTATCGTATATTCCGCGCCCTTTAGTGAAAATCTTTTTTCAATTTCAACACCCTCTGCTTCAGTTTTAAAAACAAGTTCTCTGGTTTCACCTTTACGGAGAACGATTTTGGAAGGCCCTTCAAAAACAAAAGAAGAAGCTTTTTTCTCAAGGTCTCCGGAAAAGAAAACTGCGCCATAATAAGAGTTTTCAAAAAGCTTGACAGGTGTTTTTTCTGTACTGAATTTTTTAAGGGTGACTTCTTCGATATAACCGCCCTTCTCTGAAAAAACTAAATTCAGCACTTCTGTTTCAACTTCTATTTTTCTGTCCTCTGCGCCGTCTGCCGAATCCGATATGGCATCTTTTATATTTTCAACGGAATCCTCTAACTTGGGTGATGGAAGCAATGGTTGGGGCTGTTTTTGAGTCTCTGTTCGAGTAATAGTCTGGCTTTCGCCTGTGTTTTCAGTTACAGCTTGCGTTTCTAAAACCTTTTCCCCTTCCTGCAGTTGGGATGGCCTTGGCATAAAATAATATTGATAACCGAGCAAAATCAGGCTGCTCAATATTATAAATATCACTAATCTGTATCTCATTATTTAAATGTCTCCGTTTGGCTTGTTGAATTCGCTTTTAATCTAAAGGATCATATCCGCTTCCGCCGAAAGGATTGCATTTGAAGACTCTTTTCAAAGTCAGGAATGTCCCTTTAAAAAAACCATATTTTTTATATGCCTCTAATGCATAATCTGAACAACTCGGCTCAAAACGGCAGGAAGGAATAAATAAGGGAGAAATTAAGAGTTGGTAAATTTTTATGAAAGAAATCGGTATATATCTTAAAATTCTCAATCGTCCGCTCACTTTTTCATCTTCTGCAAAGACAAAACAGACGCAATGAATTCATTCTCGAGCTCAGCATAGGGCTTACTCAAAACTTTTCTATTAAAGATAAACATATAATCAAAACCCTGAGGTATCGTTTTCTTGTTAATTCTGAATATTTCCCTGAAAAGTCTTCTGACCCGGTTTCTTTGGGGAGATGTGGCTATTTTGCCGCTAATTGAAAAACAAATTCTGTTTATCCCCACATCATTTTCGAAAAATTTCAATAGAAAACTTTCCGATTTTATTACAGTTCCCGACTTGCTTAATCTTTGAATATCCCGTTTATCCGACAGACGATGCTCTCTGCCAAAAGAAAATTGTTTAGGCATCAGGACACATCCTGAATCAGGCAGAAAGGACTGTTCTTCCTTTAGCCCTTCTTCTTTTCAATATTTTTCTTCCCGCTTTTGTACTCATTCTTTTTCTGAAACCGTGCCTTCTTTTTCTTTTAAGATTGCTCGGTTTGCTGTGTGTTATGGACATGATGTACTCCTTTCAATAGTTTTCAAAAGTCCTCTGCCATCACATTTGGTTGCCGTAAAAAACAGTGATACATAGCAAAGAATGAATTTTTATGCAACAATCAAATAGACAAAGAGCTTTTTTCCACCTTTGCAAGTGCAATTCCGATAATGCAAATACAGCAATAAAAAAACAACTAAGGCTATAATAACTTATAAAAATCCATTTAAATCCAATGTTATCAATTCTATGTCAAAGTTATTATTTTCTCCAAAGTCCCCTGTTTTATAACTCCTTCCCTTAAAATGCTGCAACTGTCACGTTCAACGAGGATAACAGTGGAAACACCTGTGTGAGGAGTTTTTCCCCCGTCTATTATCAAATCTATTTTCCCGCCAAAAAGCGCGTTAACCTCATCGGCGCTTCGGCATTCCCTTTCACCTGAAATATTCGCGCTCGTTGCGGTAATGAAAGATTTCATCCGGTTCGATATTGCCATTGCAATCAAGTTTGAAGGCACCCTTACTCCAACCCTGTTAAGAGATGAAGTAACGCCTTTGGCAAATGTTAAATTTGTTTCGCCAACTACCGTAAGAGGTCCCGGCCAAAATTTTTCCGCCACTGTCCTGAGTGCAGCGCTTTTATCTTTAAAAACACTCATTGCCATTTCCAGATTTCCTGCAATCAGTGATATTGCTTTGCCGGAATCTCTTTCTTTTAACGCCCTAAGACGAGAAACCGCATCCCCGTTAAAGGCATCAGCGCCGATTCCGTAGCATGTTTCCGTTGGGTAAGCAGCAATTTGGCCCTTCTCAAGGCAGAAAAAAACCTCATCCAATAAATCTTTTTCAGGAGAGGAAGGATTGATTTTTATTATTTTTGCCATTTTCCGCCGCAAGATTATAAAGTTTCTTTATCATTATCGTTTCTTGTAGTAAAAAGATAGTTATGAAAAATACTTTGCTTAATGTAAAAAATCTGAAAACATATTTTCCGCTTAGAAGCAATATCTTCTCTCAGCAAAAAGGTTTTGTCTATGCTCTCGACGATGTCTCGGTATCAGTGAATGAAGGCGAAATTTTAGGACTTGTGGGAGAAAGCGGTTGCGGGAAGACCACTCTCGGCAGGACAATACTTAAATTAATCGAACCCACGGGGGGAGAAATCTACTTCAGGGGAGAAAACATCACTAAATTAAACAGCAGGCAGATGAAACCGCTGAGACAAAAGATGCAGATGATTTTTCAGGACCCCTACTCTTCCCTCAATCCAAGAATGAAAATCGGCAAAATAATAGCCGAACCTTTCAAAATCCATAATGCCGCGCCTAAAAACGACATAGAAGGAAAAACAAAGACACTTCTTGAAACTGTGGGACTTTCCCCTGAATACGCCGAGCGTTATCCTCACGAATTCAGCGGTGGACAAAGGCAACGTATAGGCATTGCCCGGGCAATTGCTCTGAAACCGGATATCATAATTGCAGATGAACCCGTATCGGCACTCGATGTTTCAATTCAGGCACAAATTATAAACCTTTTGCTCGAGCTTAAGGGAAAATTGAACCTCACCTATATTTTCATCTCTCATGATCTCAATCTCGTACGATTCATAAGCGACAGACTTGCGGTAATGTATCTTGGAAAAATCGTCGAATACGGAAAAAGCGAAAATATTTACGACTCTCCAAAACACCCTTATACAAAAATTCTGCTTAATTCTGTTCCAGTGGCAGACCCTAAAAGCAAACGGAAAAAGATAATTATTTCAGGCGACGTGCCAAGCCCTGTGGACAGACCGCCGGGATGCCACTTTCATCCAAGGTGCCCCGAAAAAATGCCGGAATGTTCAGGGATTGCGCCAAAACTCAATCAATCGGGAGATGTGCTCGTATCGTGCCTTCTTTACGAATAATTCCCTCTACGGGAATTCCGTTTCCTTCAAAAGAATGCCGTATTTCTGAATATTGAGTTTCAAAGCGATTTCTTCGGGGATAAGATTTTCGTATAATTTTACCTTAACCTGCTTTACGGGAAGTTCCGTCGTGAAAACAAAATTTCTTTTCTTCCCGGGGGGTATTCTGGTATCGGATTTTATCGTTGCAGCATTCCAGAAAAAATGCGCGTCCCCGCCCTTGTTGTCGGAAAGGAAAAGTCCCAATTTATCTCTATCTCTCAATATTATTTTCCCTTCTTCACCGAATGCCGTCGTTTCAACGACAAACCTTCTCAATCCGTGTGAAGACGCCGGAATATAATGACCTGCATTGTCGTTAACCACCGATACGGTTATTTCACTTCCCTTTTTAAATTCCCTGATTGCGCCGACGATTTCAATGGCATCGGAAATTAATTCGCCGCTTTTTTTCTCCTCATCCATTCCAAAAAAGATTTTCATCGGTCCGTCAAAGGTGTGTCTATAATACTCCTGCGCTTCATCACCGTATTTCACCGTATAAGGTCTCATATGACAATCCTGACAATGGGTGTCCGTGTCCGCGTATTCGCTTTCCGCCCACTCGCCGTATATCCTGTCAAGAGCGACTTTGCCCATAAATTTATATCCGTGGCATACAGAACAAAAAACCGACTTTGTATGAAGCGGGGAATAGACACCTTCGTGCAAGTTTGTTTCCGGGTCTTTTAAATTACCCCTTTTCATAAAACCCGGGTCAAATTCATAATAATCGAATTTCTCCCCCTTGATGATATTTTTTGCCGTATGACAAAAATCACACTGCATATTTTCCTTCGACGAAGTTAATTCGAAATTCATATCCTTATTCAAAAAAGCTGCGGGAGAATGGCACGAAAGACATTCCATCCTTAAATCTTCCGGCGCCAACTCGTAAAACTTAACGAAAATAAGGTCATTCATGCCCAGTGTCATAGCGGAATTTTTCCACTCGCTATGCCTCTTCTCGTGGCAAGTGGCACAGGTGGCAGAAGGCTGAAATCCGGTTTGCCCCCAAAGGGGAAAAGAAGTTAAAAAGATAAACACAATAATAAACAGGAAAGAAACGGAGAGTCTTTTCATCATAAGGGCATCCTCCTCCATCAGGTAAACAAAAAGCTCAATCTTCGGACATCAGTATTTTTCCCCTCAATCTTTCTTTTTCATTAAGCGAATCGACTATCTTTGACGCATCGGATCGCGAATCATAATTTCCCGTTCTCACAGAGAAATAGCGTTTCCTCTCTTTTTTGACTTTCTCTATTCTGCAGTCATAACCTTTTCGAATGAGCATTTCTTTTTGGCTTCGCGCGAATTTCTCATTACTGAACAACCCTGTTTCTACGAAAAACTTCAAAATTGCCTCCTCTGGTGCTTTTTAAATACAACTCTCAGCATTCAAGGAAATAAAAAGGAATTACAATATTCCAGCGATAATCTATTCTTTTTCCGGAAGTTTATCGCTTGTCGCGACGGGAAGTTTCATTAAGCTGTTTAAAAGTGATTTGACGGGATTTGCGAGAAATATCCCAACTATTATTCCTGCAAGAAAAATGATTATACACAGTCTCGCAGTATCCCTGTCTATATTAATTCCGGAAAATTTTTTCTCTTTTATTCTTTCCTCATCGATTATGGGAGTCATTACATTCTTTCCGGCGCTTCAATGTTAAGCAGCTTTAATCCGTTTCTGATAACCTGCCTTATTGCCAAAACAAACCTTAATCTTGCCCTCGATAACTCTTTATCGTCACTGAGAATAGGATTGTCATAATAGTACGCATGAAACATTCCTACAAGCTCTTTTAGATAAAAAGTCAAATGGTGCGGCTCGAATGTTGAAGCGATAAGTTCCACGATTTCCCTGAAGGTGTCTATTTTTTTCATAATTTCAAGCTCTTTTTCGCCGCTCAAAAGAAAAACATTGGCATCTTTCAAAGAGTTTGTATCTATGTTTTTTTCCTCCGCTTTCCTGAGAATACTACATATTCTCGCGTGGGCATACTGAATATAATAAACGGGGTTGTTATTTGACTGCTCCTTGGCAAGCGTCAGGTCAAAATTCAGATGGGCATCGCTTTTTCTTTCAAGGAAAAAGAATCTTGCCGCATCTACACCTACCTCATCGAGGACTTCTCTGAGAGTGATAAATTCTCCTTCCCTTTTGCCCATCGCCACAGGTTTGCCGTCTCTCATAAGATTGACCATCTGTATAAGTATTACGCGAAACTTTGTGGAATCATATCCCATCGCATCGATTACCGATTTTATGCGCGGGATATATCCATGGTGGTCGGCACCCCATATATTTACCACGGATTCAAACTTCCGTTCGAATTTATCCCTGTGATAGGCAATATCCGAGGCAAGATAAGTGGGCTCTCCGCTTTTTCTTACGACAACCCTGTCCTTCTCATCTCCGTATTTTGTAGAATTTAGCCAGAGGGTACTGTCATCTTCATAGATAACACCCTGCTCTTTTAGCTTGTCTATTGCCTTTGTAACTTCGCCCGTATCGTGAAGTTTGCGCTCACTGTACCAGTTGTCGAAAGAAACTCTGAAATAGGCAAGATCCACTTTTATCATATCGAGTATTTTTCCCCGCGCCAGCGCAGAGAAAAAAGCGGGGTCTTTATCTTCAAGGGAATCTGCGTCATTTGAAACGATTTCCTTTGCAATATCAGTCAGATAGGACCCGGGATACCCGCCTTCGGGAAAGGTAAATTCCTTTCCCAACTCTTCAAGATAGCGCGCTTTCATGGAGTGTCCAAGAATTACAATCTGATTGCCGAAGTCATTTATGTAATATTCCCTGCAAACCTTAAAGCCGGCAAAATCCAAAACATTGGCAAGGACATCTCCCACTACTGCGCCCCGTCCGTGCCCTATGTGAAGAGGACCCGTAGGGTTTGCGCTGACAAATTCAAGATTGCAGGTTTTCCCACCGCCAATGGTTGATCTTCCGTAATCCCCGCCTTGCCCGGAAACATCATTAAGGACATTCTGCCACGCAGTATCTTTCAGGAAAAAATTAATAAAACCGGGACCGGCTATTTCACATTTTTTAACATATTTACACTCAAATCCTTTTATCACATCATCTGCTATTTCACGGGGTTTTCTTTTCAGGATTCCCGCAAGAAGCATTGCGATATTAGTGGCGAAATCCCCGTGTCCCAAGTTGCGAGGCCTTTCGACGATAACCGAGGGTAAGGTTATATCATTGGCATCTTTCAAGGCATTATGGACTGACTGCTTCAAACTATTTTCAATTTCACTTTTCAATAGATTTTCTCCGATTCATAATAAGGCATTTGCCACAACAAAAACTTTGCAAATCATATCAGGAGAGAAATTTTATTTCAATAATTAGAAAATATAGGCATTTTAGGGATATATTTTTTTAATTTAACTTTTTTTCATAGTGGCAGAGAGGGGTTGCCAAAAAAAAGCGGCATTATTTTAGTTGAATTTTTCAGGTTTTTGGGGTTTATGATAAAGCTTATGGATAAGGTAAAAAATGAAGAATTCAGGGCAATAGGTATTGTTTCAAAACCTCTCAGGGAAAATGTGCCAAATGTGCTTGCAAAACTCATTTCCTGGCTCAAAGAAAAAGGGAAGGAAACAATCCTCGATGAAGACACAAAATCACTTATTAAATATGACGGGAAAAGCACCCGCAAATCAGACCTTCCTACAAACTGCGACCTGATAATTGTCCTCGGAGGAGACGGAACATTTTTGAGCGTTGCAAGACTTCTCGTAAAAACGGACGTTCCCGTACTTGGCATAAATCTCGGAAGTCTCGGATTTCTCACGGAAACCACTCTTTCAAATATGTACCGCGTTCTCGAATCGGTATTTGAAGGCAATTACGACACAGACAACAGAATGTTGCTAAGGACACACGTGCACAGGCAGGGGGAAAGGATATCCGAGTATAACGCGCTCAATGATATTGTGATTAATAACGGCGCACTTGCGCGGATAATCAATATGTCAACTTTCATTGACGGAAAATTTGTCACAAGATACAGGGCTGACGGGCTTATCGTTTCAAGCCCCACAGGCTCAACGGCATACTCGCTTGCCGCTGGAGGTCCCATAGTTTATCCCAATCTCGATGCCATTACTATTTCTCCTATCTGCCCACACTCTCTCGTGAACCGTCCCATAGTCATTCCCGGTTCAAGCTCGATAGAAGTGACCCTGGAACCCCATGCAGATGATGTTTTGCTGACCCTCGACGGACAGGTCGGATTTAAACTCAGATCAAAGGATGTAGTTGAAATAAAGAAATCTGAAACTTCCATAAGAATAATTCAGAGCAAAGACAGAAACTATTTTGAAACTCTCCGAACAAAACTCGGATGGGGAAATTCTGAAAAGAAATAGAAAAACCGTTTATGCTTTCCGAAATTTCCATTAAAAATTTTGCCATTATTGATGACCTCAAGGTTAACTTTGATAATGGACTGAATGTCCTCACGGGAGAAACAGGCGCGGGTAAATCGATTATTATAGATGCCTTGATGTTTGCCCTCGGGTGCAGGGCGTCGCAGGATTTCATAAAAACAGGATGCGGGCAAGCGGAAGTGGAAGCAGTATTTGAATTCCGGGAAGGGCATCCCCTCTTCGATTATCTTTCCCGCTCAGGTGTTGAATGTGAAAAAGGTTTGCTGATTTTCAAAAGAGCATTTACACAAAAAGGCAAAAATCTCGTATTCATTAATAACCGCAGATGCACTCTGTCAACCCTTGCAGGCGCGGGCGAAATGATTGTTGATATACACGGACAAAATACGCACCAGCAGATTCTCAAGGAAGATTTCCAGCTTTCAATCATAGACTCCTATGGCAACCTCGCCAGGGAAGTTTATTCAACACAGGAATCATTTGAAAAACTCACATCTCTAAGGCAGGAGCACAAAAAATTAAGTTCGAAAATCAATGAAATTAAAAGCCAAAAAGAGCTTCTTCTTTTTCAAACCGATGAGATTGACAAAGCCCAGCTCAAAAAAGACGAAGACGAAGAGCTCGAAAAAGAACGGGCAATACTCAAAAACGCCCTTTCCATTAACGATGCGCTTTCGCAATCACTCTCCGCGCTTTATGAGTCCGAATCATCGGCTTTTTCTGCGGTAAGCAGTTGTGCCTCATTGATAAATGAACAGGCAAAATTCGACGAAAAACTTTTAGACATAGCCTCACGCCTAAAAGGTTTATCAGGAGAAATTGACGATATTTCAAGGGAAATCCAAAAATATACCGAGTCTCTCTCTTTTGATGAGTCAAGACTCAACGATATCGAGGAACGGCTTTTTTTCATTCAGGGACTGAAGCGCAAATACAGTGCATCGGTCAATGAAATCATCGAAATTAATGAAGAGAAAAAAAATGAGCTTGAATCCATAGATATCGATTCAGGACATCTTGTTGAAATGGAAAAGCAGATTGATAGTGGAAAGAACAAATTTCATTCTATTTGTAAAAAATTATCGCTAAAAAGAAAAGAAACGGCATTTAAGCTCGAGAAGGAAATCTGCCGCGAACTCTCATTTCTTGAAATGGACAAAGTAAAATTCAAAGTTGAGTTTAAAAGCGACTTGGAAACTGCTTCCCAATCGGGAATGGATAAAGTTCTTTTTTTGATTTCCACAAACCCCGGAGAATCCCCAAAACCTCTTTCAAGTGTTGCGTCAGGAGGCGAACTTTCAAGATTTATGCTTGCAATAAGGTCAATCATTGCAAAATTCTACGATATTCCCGTTGTAATCTTCGATGAAATCGACGCAGGCATAGGAGGCGTAACCGCGGAAAAAGTCGGGCAAAAGCTGAAAGATGTTTCAACTGAAAGGGAGGTGCTATGCATCACACACTTTCCGCAGATTGCCAAATTTGCAGACAGTCACTACCAAATTTCAAAAGTGGTTAAAAAAAACAAAACCTCGACAAAAGTGAAAAAGCTCTCACGCGAAGAAAGAGTGGAAGAGCTTGCCAGAATGCTCGGCGGAAATCGTCTATCGGACATTTCTAAGCAACACGCAAAAGAAATGCTTAAACAGAATGCGGGCAAATCCGGAGTTTAGGTACAGACCGTAACCCTCTTTTTCCCGTCATTAATGGCCATATTGAGAGGGCATTTGGAAAGACAAAGATTTTCACCCTTCATATTGACGTGAATCAAAATATTATCGGAGCAACATTTATTGAGTACTTCGGATTTGCTGTAACCGGAAAGTAGTTCGGCTGATTTATTCCAGGATTGTATCTTTCTGTCACAGTTTACATAATAAACGCCATCATAAATATTATTTAAGATACTTCTGAAAAAAACTTAAATTCCTGTTCATCATCAATTCCTCTTATAAAATGAAAAAGTATAAGCGATGCTTTCAGGAACAAGATGTTTTTTACTATTTTGGGTTTATTACAATGCGTAATCTATAACAACGATTTCGGAGAATCAAAACTGAGCGTATCTCAGGATTATATTCCGGAAACAGCTTTTTCGATTTCTTCAAGAAGATAAAAGTTCTGCTTGCCACTTTTCATATCTTTAATCGTAAAACCGCCCTTCTCTTCCTCTTCATCTCCTGCAAAAACTACAAATGCGATTCCTCTGCTGTGTGCATTCTTTATAGCTTTGGATGCATTCCTGCCCGAAAAATCGGTTTCGGTTTTTATTCCCTTTTCTCTGAAAAGAGATGATATCTTAACGGCATAATTTACTCTTTCGGGAGAAATGGGAATCACGCAAACCTGCGAAAATCCATTTACAAGATTTTCCGGATTTTTTTTCTTTCCCTCCTCTTCTCTTTCAGCGGCAAGAAGGATGCGCTCAAAACCGAAAGAAAATCCCAGAGACTTTGACTCGCCCCGTCCGCCGAGCAAAGTCAGCAGTTCATCATATCTTCCGCCTCCGCAAACCTGATTTGCCGCACCGAGATTTGAACAATATATTTCAAAGACAGTGCCTGTATAATATTCAAGCCCTCTTCCGAATCCGAAATCCACATTAGTCCTCTTCCAGTCGATTTCAAGGGCATTGAGGACTTCACAAACTTTTCTAAGTGGCGCAGTGTCGGGATAGTCCCTTTCATCCTCTATGAAGTGTGAAAAAACTTCTTCAAGCTTGTCGAATATCTGCGGAGGCGCGCCCTTCAATCCCGACAACTCCAAAATGAGGCGAAGAACTTTTCCATAGGGAGAATCCCGGTTTTCCACTTCCTCAGAAGGAATTCCAAGCTCTTTAAATCCTTTCTTAATTACCGGAAGAAATTCCTTCTTATCCTCAACTTTATTCAAATCCTCGAGATATCCGATTACCTGACTTTTCATCTCCTTTGCAAGTCCCAGGCGGTCAAGAAGAGTAAAAAGAATACTTACGTCGCTCAAAGATATTTCATATTTTTTTATACCAAGGGCATTCATGCATTCCGATGCCGTCTTTATCATCTCGGCATCGTATTCAAGGGAAGGGGTGCCGATAATCTCCACTCCAGTTTGTGTAAACTGCCTGTATCTGCCTTCCTGAGGTTTGTCATATCTGAAAACATAACCATGGTAATAGAGTTTTACAGGCCTCTTCTCGTTTTCAAGACCGCTGTTGAATGCCCTCACTACCGAAGCCGTTATTTCGGGCCTGAGGCATATATCCCTGTCACCGTAATCCTTGAAGGCATACATACCTTTTATTATTTTGTCTCCGGATTTTCTCTGATGAAGTTCGAGGGATTCAATCAAAGGAAGGTCTATCCCCTGATATCCGTATCGCTCAAAAACTTCAGCAAGTTTTATGTATGCCGCCTCTCTGAGGTAATACTGCGCGGGAAAAATATCCTGTGTGCCTCTCACTGACTGAACTTTATTTATTCTCTTTTTATCTTTCTTCATTTTAATACCGCTGTCGCGTGATTATATCATTTCCATCTTTAATCCTTATAATTCAGGCGTGAATGCTACAAGCGCGCCTGAAAGTTGTCAAGGTCAAATGGAGAAAATTAATTATTCGTTTTTTTTGATGCCATTGTTCACCGCTATCTTTTATCATATGATTAGAAATCTTTATAAGCATATAATTTTTTTATTTCTGCCGGTAGTCTGATTTCAAAAATATGAATAAAAAAATAAATATTTTTCTTATTGTTTTAGCCGCGTCTTTTATTTTCTTCTCCGGAATTATTTTTTCCGAAAAGACATTCTTCTACTCGGACACAACTTATCTTTTCAGACCCTTCAAGCTTTTTATCGCCGAAGGATTAAGAAGCTTATCATTACCTCAGTGGAACCCCTTTTTTAACGGCGGAATGCCCCTTGTGTCAGACCCTGTGATGCAGTCCTTTTATCCTCTAAACCTCATCTTTCTTTTCTTCCCCTTTAACCCGGCATATGAACTATATGTAATTCTCCATTATGTCATTGCGGGATTCTTCGCATATCTTCTCGCTTACGAAATTAACTGCAATGACAAATCGGCAATATTCTGCGCCCTTTCCTATTCATTGGGAGGCTATTTTATATTCATTCATTACAATCTTCCTTTTCTTGCGGGAGGTACGTTTCTCCCTCTCTTTTTTTTAGGAGTCTTCAGGATTTTTTCAAAAAAGAGTTCTCCCTCTTTTGGAGGAATTGCGTTAACACCCCTCGCAATGTCTATGCAGTTTTTTGGCGGAGATATAGAAATAGTTTACATTGAATCAGCAATACTCTGCCTTTTACTTTTCTTTAACGTCACCGGAGAAAGAAGAGAAAACAAATTTCAAAGCTTTAAACAGCGCGCAAAATACATCTTCTTCGTAATTACCATTTTTGCGGGCCTGATTTCCGCGTTGGCAATACCTCTTTTATACCTTTACCCCCAAACTACACGGGCAGATGGAATCAATTTAGGGGAAATTTACAAATTTTCCTTTCATCCTTTAAACTTCTTCGAGTTTGCGATTCCTAACCTCTTGGGAAACGCCACGCAGACAGATAGAATCCTCCCGGGAATATCACCCTCTTTCACCTCCCCTGCGTCAGGCGAATGGTCGCCATATATCTACTGCGGCAGCATAGTTTTTTTATTCTTTATTTTTTCAATATTATCAGGCAGGAAAAAAAGGGGAGAATTGTTCTTTTTTTCCCTGTTTATTTTCTCTTTTGCCGCGTCGTGCGGAAGCAAACTTTTTATATATCCTTTAATGCTCAAGCTTCTACCCTTCTTTTCAAGTTTCAGATATCCGGGGAAACTTCTCATTTTTTCCGCACTTTCAATCTCCGTTATTGCATCAACAGGTTTTTCTGAATTAATCAATTGCAATGATAAAAGGAAAGTCAAAAAGAAGGTTTTCCTCTCCGCGATTATCTATTTAGCTCTCTGCCCTCTATCGGTCGCTTTTTACAGATTAATTTCCGGGAAATACCTGCCATTATCATATCTTTTCAATGCCTTGAGACTTCCTTTTCTCTTTCTTGTTCTTTCCGTCCTGATAATCGTAATTTTTCTGAAAGAAAGAAAAAACGGTTTTCTTATTCTCTTACTCTTAATTCTTTTCACTGATTTATGGACAATGGGATATAAAAATATATTTCTCATAGAGGATATCTTCTTTAAGCTAAAACCTCTTGCCCTGAAGCAGATTGAAGAAGCAGACCCTGATGGGGAAAAATGGTCTTACAGAGTTTTCAGGTCAGAAAATTTTAAAAAAGGGTTCAATTATCCCCAACTTGATGGAAAAACAAATATTGAAAAAAGTATTATTTTCAAACAAAACACCCTGAAGGAAGGCACGGGGGTAAAATACGGTACTCTTTACCTCGGTACATACAGTTCTTACATTCTCGGCAATTATTCAAAATTAAAAAATTCCCTGAATGGCACAAAACTCTTTATGAATTTGATGAATGTAAGGTATTTCATTACACCTCCCGATGATGGCGCCAGGTCCCCTTATAATATTATTTACCGACACAGGACTGAAGAATTTACCATTCTTGAAAACAGGGAATATTTGCCACGAACGTTTTTTGTTAAAAATCCCCTCTTTTTTAAAAATTACGATGATATGCTTTCTTATATGAAAAATAATGATTTCGACCCCCGTGAACAAATTCTTCTTAAAGGAGATAATGAAAGTAGAGATAAAAAGTTGTCTGCGCGGGACAACTCCTATACTGTCAATTCTGCCGGAATTATATCCTATAAACCGGATGAAGTGAAAATACGGACAACTTCAGTTTCGGACTCGTATCTGCTTCTTTGCGATTCGTGGTTTCCCGGATGGTCCGTTTTTATTGACGGCATGAAGAGTCCTTTGCTTAGGGCAGATTATAATTTTAGAGGAGTTTTTGTGCCTGCAGGGGAACACGAAATAGTATTCTCATTCGTTCATCCCGGACTTTCCACAGGGATTGGAATATCGCTTTTTACTTTCCTTGCGCTTTTTTTTACGGCAATTTACAGACAATTTTTTTACAAGAAAAAATCAGACGTATGAAAAAAGAAAAAAAACGACTCGACTGCATTTTAGTGGAGAGAAAATTGGCAGAATCAAGGACATTGGCAAAAGCGCTTATAATGTCAGGTGTCGTTTTCGTGGAAGGAGAGAAAATAGAAAAAGCCGGAACAATGGTTGACCTCTCTTCGGAGATATCCGTCAAGAGCGCTTCCTGTCCTTATGTTGGCAGAGGAGGGCTTAAGCTTGAAGGCGTAATCAACGAATATGAAATTGATGTACACGATAAAATTGCCGTTGATATAGGGGCATCTACAGGCGGATTTACCGACTGTCTCCTGCAAAAGGGCGCAAGGCGCGTTTATGCCATAGACACCGGTCGCGGACAACTTCACTGGAAACTCAGAAACGACCACAGAGTTATAAGTATGGAAAAGGTAAATGCGCGATATATAGCACCGGACATTATCCCCGAAAAAGCAGACATAATGACTATCGACGTATCCTTCATATCAGTGAAAAAGATAATCGACCCCGTATCTGCGCTTCTCAAAGAGAACGGAACCATCATCTCCCTGATAAAACCTCAGTTTGAAATCGGTAAAGGGCTTGTCGACAAGGGAGGTATTATAAAATCGCCCGATAAGCACAGAATCGTCCTCGAGGGCATTGTCGATTTCTTTTCAAAAGGTAATATTCTTATTGAATCCATGACAACTTCCCCAATCAAGGGTCAGCAGGGAAACAAGGAATTTTTTGCCATTCTCAGAAAAGGCACCGGGGTTTTCCGTGCGGATTTCGATAAAATTATAGATAGAATTATCTGATACCCTCTTTTTTCATCTTCTCTATGAGAGTAGTCCTGTTAAGCTTTAAGAGATTTGCCGCCTTGCTTCTTACACCGTCTGTTTTTTCCAGTGCCTGTCTTATGAGATTTTCCTCCACATCCCTTAAAAGCTGATTCAAATCTACTCCTTCATCGGGTAAATCAAGGGGAATGTCTTTTTTATTTAAATCCACTTCCAACAACCTTGGCGGAAGATGTTTCGGTGTAATGAGCTTGCCGTCCGAAAGGGCTACCGCTCTTTCAATGGCATTTTCAAGCTCTCTTACATTTCCTGTCCAGTCATAAGAGGAAAAAATGTCCAGAGCGTCCTTTGTAATCTTTTTTTCGTCCTTCCCCATCTCTCTGCAAATACGGTTTAGAAAAAAATTCACGAGAAGAGGAATGTCTTCCTTCCTTTCGCGAAGAGGAGGCAAAAATATGGAAATCACATTCAGTCGATAATAAAGGTCTTCCCTGAAAAGATTTCCTTTGACCCTTTCTTCGAGGTCGGCATTTGTGGCGGAGATAACCCTCACATCAATATTTATTTTCCTGCTATCACCGATTTTTTCTATTTCCTTCTGCTGAAGAACCCTCAATATTTTAACCTGAAGCTCAGGATCCATATTACCTATTTCATCGAGAAATATGGTGCCTCGATGGGCAAGTTCGAATTTTCCTTTTCTGTCTGAAGATGCTCCCGTAAACGAGCCTCTCGTATGACCGAAAAACTCGCTCTCAAGAAGGTCTCTCGGAATCGCTCCGCAGTTTACGGTGATAAAAGGATAACTTCTCCTGTCGCTGTTAAAGTGAATCGCCCTTGCAACGAGCTCCTTTCCAGTACCGCTTTCCCCTCTTATAAGCACCGTGCTGTCAGTTTCGGCAACTTTCTCTATCATTCCGTAAACTGTCTGCATTTTTCCCGATGTGCCCACGAGCTCGGCAAACTTCTTCTTTCCCTGAAGCTGTTTTTTAAGTTCTCTGTTTTCATTGACAAGCCTTTTTTCCCTTAGAGCTTTTTTGATTACAAGCCGCACTTCATCGATATTCAGAGGTTTTGAAAGATAGTCATAGGCGCCTGCCTTCATAGCTTCAATGGCAGATTCCACAGATGCAAATGCCGTAAGGAAAATGACAATGATGTCAGAATCAAGGGTTTTTGCTTTTTTCATAACACCAAGCCCGTCAATATCGGGTATTTTCAGGTCTGTAAGGAGAAGGGAAAATTTCTGTTCTTTCAGCAGTTTTATCGCAGTGCGCCCATTTTCCGCTGTTGTTATATTATATCCCTCTTCTTCCAAAATTGCGGCAAGGGAAATTCTGCAGTTGTCGTCATCTTCCACAAGAAGGATATTTTCAGAGGGCATAGTCTTCAATGTTTTTAACTTTGCAAGCTTCCGGATAGTTTCAGGTTTATATTTACTTCGCCTGCATTATAGAAGAGAAAGGAAATATTTCAAGGAAAAATAAGGCAGTTTAAAAAGAATCTATTTAACATAATCCGCTTGAGATTTAATGACCGTATCTTTCTCAAGTTTCTTTAACTCATCATCAAGTAAGGAAGGTTGCTGAAAAACTTTTTCTTTTTCAACGTCAGCTTTCATCATTTCCGGTCTACTAAAACATCAATTTCTTCCGCACTTGCACTCTCTTTGTCCGGTGTGTTTCTGTTTTCAGAGAAACTCAATTTTTTAAGTTTACCATGAAAATTTTTGATAGGTTTCATTATATTCTGGAAAAAATAGAACTGAATGAAAGCCAGTGCAGACACAAGAAGAAGCACTAACACTATATCTTTAATATAAACAATTCTCTCATTGTCTTTATACGCATTGAATGTCATTCCCACTAAAGTGATTAGCGTGACTATTAGAAGAAATAGAATGATGATTTTTCCTCTTTTCCCAAAATAAGACAAAAATGGAATTTTATTAATAACTATGGATTTCCCATGCAACCTCCCTGTATGTATAAAATTTATGCCCAAAGAAGTTTCGTCATTGTTTTCTTCACAATTATTTTTTTTGCATGAGCAGTCGCAAATAAAATATTAAATACAATAATATTTTAGTTTTAATTAATTTATTTTTGTATTTTCCGATTAGGTTTAAGCAAATAAAAGAAACGAACCTGGTTTTTAATTATGACTACAAAAAAAATTCATAGTATCAAAAGAAAGAGCATTAAGCAGGAAATAAAAAAAATGGGAGAACTCCTCTGTGATTCCGGACTTGTTACTAAGAAACAGTTAAACGACGCACTCATCAATCAGAAGAAAACTAAAAAGAAACTTGGGGAAGTCCTCGTTGAAATGTGTTTTGTCTCCCATATGGAAATTGCAAAGGTACTTTCACTTCAGCTCGGAATACAATTCATAGATTTTTCGACAGTGGCAATAGAACCAGAAGCAATCCAGACAATTTCTGAAAAACTTTGCAGGAAACATACGCTGATTCCCCTTAGTTTAGACAAAAATATTATCAAGGCAGTTCTTGCCGATCCACTTGACCTTGCCGCAATTGACGAGCTTAGATTCGCTTCAGGGAAGCACGTTCAGCCCTGCATTTCAACACCGGACAAAATAAAGGAAGCCATAGCCCATAATTACCATATTCATATTCCCCTTCAAGACCTTGTCACAAGCCTGTCAATCCAGTCACCGGTGGAAGTTGTCTTCGAAGGAGAAAATGAAGTTGACGTATCTGATCTTATTAAAAGGAGTGAAACAGCGCCGGTAATAACAATGGTTAACGGTATTATAATCAATTCGATTCAAAAACGTGCAAGTGATATTCATATAGAACCGCAGCAAAAATCAGTCAAACTCAGGATGAGAATTGACGGATTACTGAAAGATGAGATGTCTCTTCCCAAATGGGTACAATGCCTTGTCACATCCCGCATTAAGATTATGGCAAAAATGGACATCTCCGAAAAAAGAATTCCTCAGGACGGCAGGTTAAAAATTCGTATTAAGAATAAAGAACTCGACCTTCGCGTTTCCTCTCTGCCAACCCAGTATGGCGAAAATATTGTAATAAGAATCCTTGACGCAAGGGCAGATTCATTCCAATTGGAAAATATGGGGTTTTCCGATGTCCAGCTAAAAAAAGTTATTTCAATGATTGACCGGCCGCAGGGATTTATTCTTGTAACAGGACCCACGGGAAGCGGAAAAAGTTCTACACTATATGCAATGCTTAACAGAATCAAATCAAACACTATACATATAGTTACTCTTGAAGACCCTATAGAGTACGAAATCCCAGGATTAAGTCAGGTAAATGTAAATGAAAAAGTCGGTCTTACATTTTCTTTCAGCTTGCGGTCAATACTAAGGCAGGATCCGGATGCAATAATGGTTGGAGAAATCCGTGATGGTGAAACAGGATGCATTGCCACTCAGGCTTCTGTTACGGGACATCTCGTATTTAGTTCAATACATACAAATTCCGCTGTAGCAACGATAAACAGGCTAAAAAATATGGGCGTTCCCACTTACCTTGTTTCATCTGCTCTAAACGGTGTTATATCACAACGCCTTATGAGATTAATCTGTCCCAACTGCAAAACGAAATATGAACCTACGGAAGATGAATTCGTAAAGATTGGGATAAAGGGAAACGAAGTTAAAAATATTGATTTTTACAAAGGCGCCGGATGCGATAAATGCGGCCATACGGGATACAAGGGCAGAATAGGCATTTTTGAAATTCTTCCCATTACGGCAAAAATGCGCGAACTTATCAACAATGACGCGTCAGAGGATATACTTTTAAAGGAATCTCTCAAATCGGGAATGAAATATTTAGTCCATGACGGATTTGAAAAAGTTAAGAGAGGACTTACCACTCTTGAAGAATTGAACAGAATACTGATTTTCGAAGAGGAAGAGAAAAACAAAACCGTAATATGTCCGAATTGCAGTTCATCAATCAGGTCAGATTTTATAAATTGTCCTTTCTGTGGAGAAACGTTATCGGACATTTGTTCTTCCTGTGGAAGACCAAAAGAAGAAAATTGGAAATTCTGTCCATATTGCAAATGTGATTTTCAATCTTTAAACTGTGCTTAATAAAAATGGAAAAAAGAAAACTAAGCCTTAATATTGACAAAGAATTGTTAATTACATTCCTTCTTGTTTTAATTGTTGGAATAATTTATTACTTTGTCAGCAATCAGAGAGCATTTCTAAATTTCTTTTATCTTCCCGTTCTTCTCGGTGCTTTTTTCTTCGGCAAAAAACACGGCACAACTTCGGCATTCCTGTCAGTACTTATGATAATTTTAATGGCATACTTCATCCCCGATTCATTTCTTGATAAGGGAAATAATTCCCTTAATAAATGGCTCGACATTTCTATTTGGGGAAGTTTTCTGATTTTAACAGGATATTCAATGGGATACCTTTACGAGAAAAAGGAAAAATATACAAATGAACTGAACAGTACATATCACGGAATCATTACGATGCTTTCCATAGTCATAGATTCCGTGGATAAATACACACAGAACCACGCTTACCGCGTTTCCAGATATTCGGCAATAATAGCAAAAGAAGCGGGACTCAATGAAAGCGAAATAGACGATATCAGGACTGCCGCTCTTCTTCACGATATAGGAAAAATCGGAGTAAGCGAGAAAATCCTCAACAAGATGGGCGCTCTCAGTGAGGGCGAAAGGAAGGAAATGAACTCTCACACGGCAAAGGCACAAGGGCTTTTAGAACCCGTAGGAGGCAGAATATTGAATATACTTCCTCTTATAGTTAATCATCACGAAAGGTATGACGGGAAAGGCTATAATGAAGAGAGCGGGAATTCCATTCCTCTCGGAGCAAGAATCATAGCCGTGGCAGACGTTTATGACGCACTCACAACAGACAGACCTTACAGAAAAGCGCTTTCCCCCATTGAAGGGAAAAACGAAATCATAAAGGGGGCAGGAACTCATTTTGACCCTGAAATAGTGAAATTCTTTGAAAAAGCATTCCCTTATATCCTGAAACAGGATGATTATTCTCAGTTTAACGCCGCCTGATTAATCCATATCCACAAAAGATTTCAGCTTCTTTTTTTCCACTCCAGAATCTTTCTAAACTTAAAACCCTCTGTGGCGGACAAATATTATTTATTTGACAAATCGTATTCTGCTGCTATAGATACGTCTTTTTGTTGATGAGCGATAACAGCGGATATTATAATCCCGATTGTTTCAATCTTCTTCTGTAGTTCAAATTACAGAGAACTATTGATAAATTTCAGATAAATCTGATTATTCCGGAGATTTTTATAAAAATGAGCGGTAAAACGGCTTTTATTTTCCCCGGGCAGGCATCGCAGTATGTGGGGATGGGAAAAGATTTTTTCGAAAACTTCGACTGCGCCAAGAAGGTTTTCGAAGAGGCGGACGAAGCTCTCGGTTTCGCCCTTTCAACTCTATGCTTTGAAGGGCCCGAAGAAAATCTGAAACAGACGGAAATTACACAGCCTTCCATACTCACCGTAAGCATAGCCGCATACAGGGTGGCATCGGAAAAAGGTCTTCATCCTCAGGTTGCCGCCGGTCACAGTCTCGGCGAATATTCGGCGCTCGTTGCCGCAGGCGCCCTTGATTTCAAGGATGCCGTCCGGCTTGTAAGCACAAGAGGAAAACTAATGCAGAAAGCAGTGCCGGCAGGAGAAGGCGCAATGGCGGCTATTCTCGGGATGGAAAAGAAAAAAATCGAAGAATGTATAGATTCACTTTCAGGATTGATTGTTTCCGTGGCAAATTACAACTCCCCCAGGCAAACTGTTATTTCCGGAAAAAAGGAAGATGTGGAAAAAGCAGTCGACTTTTTGAAGGAGTCAGGGGCAAGAAAAGCGGTAATGCTTCCCGTAAGCGCGCCTTTCCACTGTGAAATGATGAAACCCGCGGAAGAAAAGCTGATTCCACTCCTCGATGACACAGCGTTTGCCCCCTCTACGTTTCCAGTTGTCGCAAATGTGGACGCAAAAGAAACCGTAACCGCAGAGGATGCGAAGAATAAACTCAAACTTCAGGTTTCCCGCTCTGTTTTATGGCAACAGTCAGTAGAGGAAATGAAGAGAAATGGAATAAATACCTTTATTGAAATAGGCCCCGGAAAAGTTTTATCGGGACTTGTCAAACAGATACTTTCTGATGTAAGAATATTCAATATAGAAGATAAAAAAAGTCTTGAAAAAACGCTCTCCTCTCTTTAAAAAGAGGAAATATTTTATTTTTATTTGAGGTTTGATTATGTCTTTAAAAGGAAAAACAGCTTTTATAACAGGCGCGGCAAGAGGAATAGGCAAAAGTATAGCTGAAGAGCTCGCCGCGGAAGGATGCGATATTGCGGCAATCGATATTATGGAAGACCTTCTTTCGGAAACGGAGTCAGCAGTAAAGGAGAAGGGAAGCAAATGCCTTGTATGCGCCTGCGATGTTACGGCATCGGGCAATGTTGCAGAAGCGGTCAGCAAAACCGTAAGCGAATTGGGGAAAATCGACATTCTCGTAAACAATGCGGGTATAACGAGAGACAACCTGCTCATCAGAATGAGCGATGATGAATGGGACAAGGTTTTGAATATTAACCTTAAAGGCACATTCAACTGTATACGGGCTGCGGCAAGACCGATGATGAAAGCGCGCTCCGGCACAATAGTAAATATCGCATCTGTCGTCGGTGTTATGGGAAATGCGGGACAGGCAAATTATGTGGCTTCAAAAGCGGGAATCATAGGCCTCACAAAAAGCGTGGCAAAAGAACTTGCATCGAGAAAAATCACCGTTAACGCAATAGCGCCCGGATTCATAGATACCGAAATGACAAGGTCTCTTCCTGAAAAGGTAAAAGAGGAGATGCTCAGCACTATTCCCCTTAAAAGATTCGGAAGTCCTTCTGACATTGCAGGTATAATAAGTTTTCTCGCATCGGAAAAAGCATCATATATTACGGGACAGGTTTTCAATGTAAACGGCGGAATGTATATGTAATCAACATAAAATAAAGATAGGAGGTTATGAGTTGATGACAATAGAAGAAAGAGTTAAAAAAATTGTGGCGGAGAATCTTCAGGTTAGCGAAGACAAGATAGCTCCGGAGAAATCGTTTTTCGATGACCTTGGAGCGGATTCTCTCGATGTAGTTGAGCTTGTAATGGCTCTTGAAGAAGAATTCGATATGGAAATATCGGACGAAGACGCGGAAAAAATCATCACCGTAAAGGATGCGATCACCTACATTTCGGGGCGCGCACAATAATTTACTAATTACCAAAAGATGGGTATGGAGTGTATCCGCTTCATGCCCTTCTTTTTATTTTGATGCAATACTCAGAATTTGAAAAAAAGATTTCCTACGAATTCACCAAAAAATCCCTCTTAAAAAAAGCCCTGAACAACACTACATGCGCCAAAAATAAAACTGTCGCAAAAAAGAATAACCGACAAAACGTTACTCTTGAATTTATCGGTGACGCGGTACTCGAGCTTACTTCAAGGGAATACCTCCTGAAAAAATACAAAAAACTTTCTATCGGAGATATTTCAAAGATTAAAACCCGCCTGGTGTCAGACAAAACGCTTTCTTTGTTTGCCAGAAGGATTGACCTTGATAAATACGTTAAGGTAAACGACTCGAAATACAATCACAACCGAAACATGGATTCCGTTCTTGCCGCAACTCTTGAAGCGGTAATCGGCGCTATTTTTTTTGATTCCGGTCGGGAAAGCGCAAAAAAATTCATCAAATATAAAATCTTTCTGCCTTTTGTAAAAAACGAAGATATTATCCAAAAGGATTTTAAATCAATATTTCAGGAAAAGTATCAAAAAATATATAAGAAACCGCCGGTTTATAAAATCGTTCGCGAAAAAGGTCCTCCCCACAACAAAACTTTCACAATCGAAATAAAACATCGCGGAAAAACTCTGGGAAGCGGAATGGGGAAAAACAAAAAAGAAGCGGAACAGAAAGCAGCGGAAGTTGCCCTTAATTATTTCGAGAAAAAATGAAACCCCTCATAATACCTGTATTTGTGCCTCACGCGGGGTGTCCGAATATATGTGTTTTCTGCAATCAGAGGGAAGTGACCTGCAGAGATGAAGTTCCGGGCGCTGATATTGTTGACTCGCAAATGGAATTGTTTCTCAGTTCTCAAAAAAAAAGAACAGAACAAAGAGACACAAAACCATCTCTAAAATATCCGCAAAACATTAAATCAATAGAGGCAAAAATAGGAATTCCCGAATTTGACCATGATATAAGAGAAATAGCTTTTTTCGGAGGAAGTTTCACGGGAATTGATTTAAATATTCAGGAATCATTTCTTGAAAAAGCTCAAAAATGGATCTCAAAGGGCGTAATAAACGGAATACGAATATCCACAAGACCCGATTTGCTCGATGAAAAAACCATAACATTCCTCAAAGATTACAATGTGACAACAGTTGAAATAGGAGCGCAGTCCTTTTGCGATAAAGTCCTTGAAAAGGCAAAGCGCGGACATTCTGCCAAAACTACGGTCGCTTCGGCAAAACTCGTTTCCTTTTCCGGATTACGCCTTGGAATTCAACTTATGATGGGACTTCCCGGAGAAAAAGAAGAAGACTTTATTGAAAGCGTCTCCCGCGCAATAGCGCTTAACGCCGATGCCGTGAGGATTTATCCCGTGACAGTACTCCCCGATACCGAATTAATGAAAATGTATCTCCATGGCAAATACTCCCCTCTTACGCTTGAAGAAGTCGTCACGAGAGGGGCAAAAGCTCTCAGGATGCTCTATGATAATAAGATTCCATGCATAAGATTCGGACTTCCGGAAAATCCCATCTCTTCAAATTCTCAAAGAATAGGTCCCTTTCATCCGGCAATGAAACATCTTGTTGACTCAAGACTCGCTTATGCTACGATGAGTTCGAAAATTTCAAAAATAAAATACACCAAAGGAGAGGAAATTTTTTTTCTGGTTCCTCCTTCGGAAGTTTCCGTTTTTAAAGGCATAAGGAAAGAAAACATAAAAAAAGCGGAGTCAAATTACAGTATTATATGCCGTATCCTTCCGCAGAAGCAGGCATAAAGACAAAGAGTGCCTTTTTTGTAAAAAATGATTAAAAAACTTGAAAAGGGATTAGTACAGGTTTATACGGGAAACGGTAAAGGCAAGACTACCGCGGCATTCGGACTTGCCCTGAGAGCATCGGGACACGGGATGAAAAGCATTGTCATACAGTTTATGAAAAACGATAAAAACTACGGAGAATTCCTCGCCCAGAAGCGACTTTCCCCTCTCATAACGGTACGACAGTTTGGACTTTGCTCCTTTGTTGACAGGAGCAATCCTTCGCAGGAGGACATAAAACTCGCCTCCGAGGGAATAGCCTTTGCTAAGGAAATCACAAAGGGAAAGGAATTTGACATTGTAATACTTGATGAAATAAACTGCGCAATCAATTTCGGTCTTGTAGAAGCGAAAGACATACTGGAAATTATGGAAAATAAAAACTCACAGATCGAGCTTGTTTTGACAGGCAGATATGCTCCCGCCGAAATTATGGAAAGAGCAGACCTTGTAACTGAAATGAAAGAAATAAAACACTATTACAAAGATAAGAGAATGTCTTCAAGAGAAGGCATTGAAAGGTAGAGGAGGAAATAATCCGAAATGGACTATAAAGACACGCTAAATCTTCCAAAGACAAAGTTCCCTATGAAAGCTAACCTTGCTCAAAAGGAACCGTTTTTTCTTACAAGATGGGAAGAAAACAACATTTATGAAAAAATAAGGGAGAGTAGAAAGGGAAAAGAAAAATTCATTCTTCACGACGGCCCTCCCTATGCCAACGGGCATATTCATATGGGCACTGCGTTAAACAAAATACTCAAGGATATCGTCGTCAAGGCAAAAACCATGTCCGGCTTGGATGCGCCCTATATTCCGGGATGGGACTGCCACGGACTTCCAATCGAGCACGAAGTTGACAAGAGGTTGGGAGGTAAAAAAAAAGATTTGAAAATCAGCGAAGTCAGGAAGCAATGCCTCGACTATGCAAAGCGTTTTGTGGACATTCAAAGAAAGGAATTTAAACGACTCGGAGTGTTCGGAGCGTGGGAAAAACCTTACCTTACAGTAAACAAAAAATATGAAGAAGCAATCATACGTGAGCTTGCAAATTTTTTTCTCACGGGAAGCGCGTACAGAAGCAGAAAGCCGATTTACTGGTGTTCAAGCTGCAAAACAGCTCTTGCCGAAGCTGAAGTGGAATACGATGACCATACCTCGCTTTCGGTCTATGTGAAATTTCCTATTGCCGAAGACGAGGAAAAGATAACAAAGTTTCTTAACGGCAAAAGCGCGTATTGCCTCATATGGACAACTACGCCTTGGACATTGCCCGCGAATCTCGCCATATCCCTTCATCCCGATTTTGAATATAGTCTCATCGAACTCGGGGACGACATAATTCTCCTTGCAAAGGAAATGATTCCATCGCTTCTTCAAAAGATGGACAAGATATCCTACAATACCATCAACACCTGGAAGGGAAGCGAACTTGACGGAATAAAATGTCGTCATCCCTTATACAATCGTGAGTCGCTAATTATAAACGGAGAGCACGTAACTCTTGAGCAAGGTACCGGATGCGTCCATACAGCACCGGGACACGGCGTCGAAGACTACGATATGGGGCTCAAATACGGACTTGAAATATACAGCCCCGTAAACGATGCTGGATGTTTTACCGAGGAAATACCCGATTTTGCCGGAATGAATGTTTTTGAGGCAAATGTCCTCATAAGAAATAAATTAAAAGACCTCGGCGTTCTCACTTTTGAAGAGCAGATATCCCATTCCTATCCCCATTGCTGGAGATGCAAAAAACCTATTATTTTCAGAGCAACAGACCAATGGTTTATATCGATGGAGGAAAACGACCTTCGTGATAAATCGCTTTCGGAAGTCAAGAATGTAAAATGGATACCTTCATGGGGTGTAAAACGGATAACTGGAATGCTCGAGCAAAGACCTGACTGGTGTATATCACGGCAGAGATGCTGGGGGGTGCCAATAACGGTAATCTACTGCGAAAAATGTTCCACTCCCTATTTCAACGAAGAATTCTTCAATAATATCGCGGATTTGTTTTCCCGAAAGGGAGCCGATTCCTGGTTTGAGACGGAAGCTTCGGATTTAATTCCCGAAGGGACAAAGTGCGAAAACTGCGGAGAGAGCCAATTCAGGAAAGAAAATGACATTCTCGATGTATGGTTTGAATCGGGAGTAAGCCATGAGGCGGTGCTTAAAAGTTACGATGAGTTATCATGGCCGGCAGACCTTTATCTTGAGGGAAGCGACCAGCACAGAGGATGGTTTAATTCAAGTCTTATGGTTTCCATCTCGCACAGAGACACGCCTCCCTACAGAAGTGTGCTCACGCACGGTTATGTTGTCGACGGAAAAGGAAAAAAGATGTCAAAGTCAATGGGCAATGTCATTGCGCCTGAAGAAATAATAAAGAGACAGGGCGCCGAAACACTTCGCCTTTGGGCATCCTCCGTTGACTACAGGGAAGACATAAGAATCTCCGATGAAATAATAAATCGTCTGTCGGAAGCTTACAGAAGGATAAGGAATACCTGTAAATATATGCTGGGCAACCTTTATGATTTTAATCCGGAAAAGGATGCGCTGCCCGCTGATAAACTTATGGAAATTGACAGGTGGGCTCTTTCACGGCTTTCCGCGCTTACAAAGCGTCTGAAAAAAGCATATGAAAATTACGATTTCCATATTTTCTATCACAGTTTCCATAATTTTTGCTCTGTGGACATGAGCTCTTTTTATCTCGATATTCTGAAAGACAGATTATACACGAGCAAAGCGGATTCTGCGGAAAGACGCTCGGCGCAGACGGTGCTTTTTACCATAATAGATTCCATCACGCGCCTGATGGCACCCATTCTCTCCTTTACGGCAGAGGAAGTTTGGGATTATCTCAAGGAAATTGACAAAAACAAAGAAGAAAGCGTACATCTTGCCCAATTTCGCGATGACTCCCTTCTAATCGAAGACTCCTCAATCGAAGAAAGATGGGAAAGAATTTTTCAGCTTAGAAGCGAAGTGACAAAAGTCCTCGAAGAAGCGAGGCGAAATAAAATCATAGGGCATTCACTTGACGCGGAGGTTTCAATACAGGGTAAGGGCGAGGCTTTCGATTTCTACAAAAGTTATGAAAATGACCTTGTTTCAATATTTATAGTTTCGGGAATAACATTCATCGAAGCAGATGTCTCCGATGAAGCTAATGAAGGCGAAAACATTTTCGACGGTCTTCTTTTAAGCGCCGCAAAAGCTTCAGGGAAGAAATGCGAAAGATGCTGGACTATTTCGGACAAAATAGGTACCAGCGAAGAGTATCCTGAAGTATGTCCCAAATGTGTAAAAAATCTCAGCTGAAAAACCTTTTAAGGGCAGGGGGGGCGTAATTATATTCCGCCGGTGGAAATCTCACCGAGAGTTTTGAGTTCAAATACAAGCCAGAAAAATTCATCGTCTTTTATCTCATCGTCAAATGAGCGAAGACTCCCCTTTTCCTTGAAATATTCTCTCACACCGTAAGTGCCTTCAACACTCCAGCATTGTGCCTTATATTTCAATCTAAGGTTAAAGTCTTCCTGTTTCTGTTCAAAGAAACTCGAATTCAGCGACTCGTCATTTTTGTTCTGCTTTGCAAAGAAATTACCCGTATAACCCGCTTCCCAGCCTCCGGGAAATTCAACATTCAGGCGCACCGTGGAAAAGATATTCTCATAGGGCTTTTCGTCTATATAAAGCGGATTAAAATCCGGCTCGTCCCAATCAAGCGCCTGATTTGAGTTTGGCGCAGTCCATCTGGAAATAAACGCAAACGACACTTTACTGGCGAGTATCTCGGTAACATAGCGAAACCTTGAAATAAACCTGTCAAAATCTCCGTCAACGGGGTCTACATATCCCGCGAATTCAAGGGAAGCACCGGTTATGGGAAAGAGCGTCATCGAAAATCGCATATCCGATAGCGCGCGCGTATTATTGACTCTGCGGTCAAACTTTTTCCTTTCGATTAATCGTCGGTAACTGCCGTTATCCTTTCTAAAGTCATAAAACTGACTCATTGAAATACGCATAAGCTCTTTGTTGACATTTTCTCCTTCATTAAGGCGAAATGAGCCGAAAAAGCTGTTTTCCAGATTCCACCTCAGATACTCCCTTCCGGCAATAAAATCATCTTCATCTGCCTGAAAAATACTGTCCTGAGAAACCTCTGGCACATATACATACTTCACCGAGGGCTGGATAACGTGCTTGATTTTTTCCATATTCCCTATATCGGTATTCACTTCGGCATAAGCTTTTGGCCCTTCGGCATCTATTTCTACATTGTACATCTCCCTCGTGGAATCGGAATTTCCCGAAAGATTTACCTTTCGAAGCGTCCCGTCTCCCTGATTAATGCGCGTGGGACTCCTCTTCCCGTCCGAACGATTTGAATAAAATGTTTCCCTGAAACCCACCTTGGTACGCACGGAAAGAATTTCCTTTATGTTGAGGGGGACTATTATTTCGGGATGAAAATCAAGCCGAACCTCGTCAAAATTTTCGACCAGCTTCTTGCCTCCCCGCTTTGCATATTCCTTGCTTTTCGATTTACTCCTGATTGAGGCAAAAGAAGAGTCGAGCCGAAATTTCAAAGGCAGATACCTGTCCAGTTTTTCAAGCCCTTTTATAATTCCGTCATTTCCGAAAACCGGCTGTTCGAGGGCTACAAACTCCAGGGAAGGGAGATACTGATATGTTTTGTCAGTAATTACATCTGAAAACTTACCATTAGTGCCGCTTCCTTTTTTTTTGGGAAAGGACTTAATTCTGTCCTGCGACCTTCCTGCGTTAAATTTATAAAAAGCTTTCTCCCAGGACTTGCTCAGCGCAATATAAGAATCGAGCTTGATATCGGAGTTCTTTGAGCTTTGCCCGTAATCCTCACCAAAATCCCTGTCAAAATTATGATCGCTGTTTACATCTAATTTTGCGGCAAATCTCATACCATCTTCCAATTCCTCCTTCTGAAAAAAGAGGAAACTCCATCTTTTTTTTCTTTTCGCGTCGCCTCCTTCATTTCTACGCGACTTACTTTTAGTGGATATGTAATAGAGATTCGCACTGCCGAATCCTTCTTCGCTCGTAAGGTAATTTAAATTAGCTTCCATTCCCAAACCTCGTTCACCCTGATAATCGGGAATCAATGTGAGGTCGGAATAATCGGACATAGCCCAGAAAAAAGGCTGTTGCCACCGCAAACCCTTTCTTTTGCTGTAACCGATGCGGGGCATCAAAAATCCCGTCGAGCGGTCTTTTTTAAGGGGAAAAAGAAGATAAGGAGAATAGAATACGGGGACCTTTTTGATTCTGAGAGATGAGCCTTTTGCTGTGAGGAATCCTCCAACCTGCGCATCGGCTTCCTTCGATTTAACTGTCCAAGCGGGACTTTCCGCCTGACAGGCAGTGTAATAGCCGTCAATTACCTTATACCTGTCAAACCCCAATCTTCTGAGCTCGACTCCCGTAAGATAATAAGTGGGCTCGAGGAAAAGTTCGCCCTGTCTGATTATTCCCGTCCTTGTTCGAAGGTTGAGCTCCAATTCCTCGCAAAAGAGGATGCTCGAACCATCCTCCACCGCAACATTGCCTCTTGCCTTCACATCGGCAGTTTCAAGATTATATTCTACATAATCCGCCTGAAGATCCATACCTTTGTATTCTATGTCAACTGCCCCTCTTCCAATGACAATATTTTTCTCTCTGATAAAATCGAGGGTCCCGCCGTAAAAACGCACTTCGTCTTCAAGGCCGAATTCCATTGATTTAAAGCTCTTGACGCCTACATTATCAAATTCTGCCGCGAAGGAATGAAGGGATAAAAACAGAATAACGGCTAATGCCGAAAGAATTTTTCCGATACCGATTGTTATATCTTTATTCACCGAGCAATCTCAGAATATGCCTGTTTGTAAATATAAATTTTCATTAAAAATTGGGGAAAGATAACACACAAATACCATTATGTGAAATAAAAGAGCCGGGAAATATTCCTTATTCAAAACTCTTTTTTTGCTCTCATATCAATCGTAATGCTTCCCTGTTTTTTATATCAAGCTTTATTTAACAATGATTTTTCTTTTTTTAGCCCTTCAATATAATTCAAAAGAGGAGCTACGAGAAAAACAGATCCCGCGACACAGATGAGAGATTTCTCCGCCGATTGGGAAAACGCGCTGCGATAAGCTTTTAAAGGCTCATCAACGGTGCCGATAACTTCCCCCGCCTTCCCGGCTTTTGAGTATAACTGCTTTAATGTAAAAGGATTCTCCGCCCGAATATTGTCGGGTTTGGTAAAAACAATTTTGATTCCCGGAATTTCAAGCAATGAAAGCATCTCCGGAATATCCTTGTCGCGAAGCACACCGAAAATGAGAAAAACATCCCTTTTCAAAACCTCGCCTGCAAGGTATTTCGAAAGATGGCGAAGAGCGTCGCTGTTATGGGCGCAATCAAAGAGCAACTGCCGCCCGCAGAATCGCATCTTTTCCATTCTCCCGCGCCATTTTACACGCAAAAGTCCTTTTCTGACAGCTTTTTCCCTGTCAGAAGCTCCTTTCAATTTTCTTAAAATGCGCAAAAAAGCCGACAGGGCAACAGATGCGTTTTGCGCCTGAAAACCGCCTGCAAGATTAACCTTGAGCGATTTTAAGGCAATCCATTTCGATTTGTAATCAAAGACAAATCCTCCGGAGAGATGTTTGACATTTTCCGCGCAAAAGTCCTTGCCCGAAACAAAAAGTTTTGAATTTTTTTTATCGCTCTCTTTTTCGATTACATCCAAAGCCGGCCCGGACATCTCTCCCGCAATGACAATACCGCTCTTTTTTATGATGCCTGCTTTTTCATATGCAATTTCCCCGATACTGTTGCCGAGATAATCCCTATGGTCAAAAGCAACACCTGTTATTACACTGACAATTGCATCGGCAATGTTAACAGCATCGAATCTTCCGCCAAGCCCCACCTCGAGTATTGCAACATCGACATTCTTTCGTTTAAAATGCAGAAACGCGGCAAGTGTGAGAAATTCAAAATATGTAACTTCATCGGCGCCCGCGCGCCTTATTTCATCCACCACTTGGGCAAAATCTCTTTTTGAGGCAATCCTGCCCGATACTCTGATTCTTTCCCTTACATCAAAGAGATGTGGGGACGTATAGAGTCCCGTTCTGTATCCTGCCTCATCGAGCATCGAAGCAAGCATTGCAGAAGTCGAACCCTTTCCGTTTGTGCCTCCCACGATTACCGACTTGAAGGAATTCTGCGGATTTCCAAGCTTTTCCGCGAGGCGGGATATTCTTTCAAGGCCTAATTTTATCTCCCTTCCCGAAAATTCTTTATCGAGATATTCGAGAGTTTTTGCATAATCCGGCATACAGCTTACCCTAAAATAAATTAAGTGTGATTATTCCTCTTAAACACAATTGAAGGTAAAATCCACAAATTTGCGTCTTTTTATCAAGATACGTCTCACTATTTGAACTTTCCCGTCATCAGCCGGCGTAATATTCAAAAAACTTATTTTATTTTTGCCTTTCCTGATATAAATTTCTATAGATATCCCGTTTAGCGCGGTAACACATTTACTTAACTAAGAAACTGTTTATGAGCGGAAGGTTTATATATTTTACGATATTTTTAATCTGCATGTTTTCGGTAATCGTTTGCGTGCAGTGGTATCTCGTTAAAAGAACGATAAGGTGGATTAACGGAAAGAATATAGACAGGAAGTGGAAAACCCCGCTGAATTCCCTGATTGCGGGAGGAATAATATTTCTCAACCTTCCTCTCTTTTATACATTTACCGCCGATATGCCCACAAAACCGCTTTCTCCCTTTCTTATGGCAACAATAGTTTATCCCTATGTCATTTGGGGAAGTTCATATGTGCTTATTTTTTTAATACTCAAATTTTTTGATATTTTTAGCTTCATTTCATCGAAAACCATTAGAAAAACCATTCTGCCGAAGAAAGGCAAAAACACTCATCTAATGGGGCGAAGAAGATTCATTTCACTTGCCACAAAAACCGCCGTACTTTCTCCCATTATGGTATCAGGATACGGAGTCGTGCTTGAAAGAGATAATTTCAGCGTAAAAGAAACCTCCATTAAAGTGAATAACATGCCTGAATCTTTAAAAAGCCTGAGAATTGCCCACATAAGCGACATTCATGCGGGAGTGTTTATGGGGAAAAAGGAAATATCGGACTGGACTAAGATTATAAGCGAATCAAAACCTGATATTCTTTTCATAACGGGTGACTTTGTTGCCACCTCGAGGGACTCCGTTTCTTCCTGCATAGAGGGTTTGAGGCATCTGCGCTCGATGATGCCCGTTTACTGCTGTCTCGGAAACCACGACTACTGGGGAAACGAAATGGAGTTAACCAGGGAGTTGAAAAGCACCGGAGTAACCGTCTTCAGAAACGGCAACGAAGTAATTGATTTCAGGGGAAATCAAATCAACCTTTGCGGCGTGGAAGATATGAGAATGGCAACACCTGATTTACAAAAAGCCTTAAAGGGAATTGACAAGGACAAGCTCACGATTCTTCTGGCGCACAATCCCAATTATTTCGACTATGCAAAAACATTCCCTATTGACCTTACACTGTCGGGACATACTCACGGAGGGCAGATAAATATAAATCTGCCGGGCATAAATATAAGCCCGGCAAGACTGATAACTAAATATGTAAAAGGCGCGTTCAAGGAAGGCAACAGTCACCTCTATGTTACACCCGGAGTCGGCACTATCGGATTTCCCCTGAGAATAAACGTTCCGCCGGAAATATCCGTCATAAAATTTATCTGATTAAAATAAATCAGTTTCCGTATATTTTCCTGAATACGGGAGCGACTCCTGTCCTCGTAAGTATGCTTGTAATGCTTTCCTCGCCCCTTGCGTTTTCCCTGATATGCTCGATACACGCCTCAAGCGCTTTGAAAAGCTCTTCTTCCGTTGCAACATTGAACATTTCGAAACCGAGCTTGAAATGCCTTCCGAATCCTCCGCCTATCATAAGCCTGTATCCGGTTTTTTCCGAGGCAAGAGTGCCCGTGGGACAAACCCTTACGCACGCTTCGCAAAGCTTGCACTTTTCATAATCAATCTGCGGACCTCCGCGAATCAAAAGTACGGCGTTGTCAGGACACCTTTCCACACAGGCATAACATTCCGAACATTCCACATCGGTTACAACCGGAACGGATGTGCCGTAAATTCCGAACTCCTTTGTTTCGATTCCCGTACAGGAATTGGGGCACGCTGAGATGGAAAATGTTATTCTGTCGTGAGGCAGAATTCTCTGGTCATCTTCGAGCATATCCGCGACCATTTCAGTTACTTTCAATTCCTGAAGCTTCGCTTTTATCTTTTCGCGAATTTTTCTCACTTCGGCAACCTGCGAACCGCAACGAAAATACTGCGCGTGACAAAGTTCGATGTCAAAAAGATCTATTTCCTTTGCGAGGATATCCCGGGCTTCCTTCTCCATTTTTTCCATAAGGTCGCTCTCGCCTTCCTTGATTCTCTTATCCCACTCCTTGCGGCGGACTTCTTCGGGTACTGAAGCAAAATAAACCTTCTTGGTTGCTTCTATTTCCTTTGAAGTAACCTTTTCGCTATTGTTCTGCCTTGCCTTTTTCTCGGCAAATACTTTTGCCATAGACTTTGCAGAACCTGAAAGCGGCATTTGAATAAATCCTTCTACTGCTTGTGCATCCCATTCCATAATATATCCTCCCTAACTGTTTTTTATATACGCTTAATTATTTATTAAAAAAAAGCAAAAAAAATTTCGTAATTTTGTAAATACTATGGAAATGTCTGATTTTTTTATAATTATTCTAACGCTCCAATTGGTTTAAAATATAATTTCTTCCTATGCCTTACTCTTAATAGTTTCAATAAAAATCAATACAAAATTATTTGACATTAAATTAAATACAGGATTTTTAATATAAAAATTCTTTAATTTTTTTAGTTAAACAAATAATTTAAATAATTTTATTTGGAGGGTTCAAAGTGGATGACATGATTTTAAAGATTTATGAACTTTTCACTGTATTCGGTATCAAAGTGCTTGCCGCAATTGCCATCTTTATTTTTGGACGCATTTTTACGCGGATTCTTAAGAATCTTACTGTAAAACTTCTGAAAAAAAGCAATGTTGAAGAAACATTGGTCTCCTTTATCGGCAACCTTGTATATTTTTCACTTCTGACCTTTGTAATCCTTGCCGCGATAAGTCAACTTGGAATTCAGACAACTTCCTTCATCGCGGTACTTGGTGCCGCTGGTCTTGCTGTCGGTCTTGCACTTCAGGGTTCACTTTCAAATTTTGCAGCAGGAGTAATGCTTATTATCTTTCGTCCCTTCAAAACAGGAGATTTCATTGAAGCAGGAGGCACAACAGGCACTGTGGAAGAAATACAGATTTTCACTACCAAACTTAGAACTCCTGACAATAAATCAATAATCATTCCAAACTCCAAAGTTTCAAGCGATAACATCATAAATTATTCCGCTAAACCTGTTAGACGGGTCGATTTTGTTTTCGGCATTGGATACGATGATGACATTGACCATGCAAAGAACGTCATAAATGATGTACTGGCAACTGATGAAAGAATCCTTAAAGACCCTCCTGTTACCATAGGTGTTTTGGAACATGGAGACAGCAGTGTAAACATTGCAGTGCGCCCATGGGTAAAATCTGCAGATTACTGGAATGTCTATTTCGATACGATGGAAAAGATGAAAAAAGGGTTTGATGCTGAAGGCATCAATATTCCCTATCCGCAGAGGGATGTACACTTATATAAACAGAACGGAGAAAACTGATTATAAGGTGATGATATTTTCTAAATTAACATTTTTACATATTTATCAGCTTAAAGGTTTAATTTGACTATAAAATAACTTTCAGATTATCTTTATGAAGATAATTTATCTTTTTTA
>CAZJVM010000015.1:0-48230 GCA_964549305.1 uncultured bacterium | reverse complement strand
CCTGATTGATATTTCTTCGAAGCGGAGTGCTTCTCCTGATTCATATATCAATATCATAGTGCTTTAATGAACTTTTTGTTTTGATGTTATCATATTTTAGTACAGGGAATAAGCACTTTTGTATTGATTGGAAGATATACTGATGTGAAAATTAGGTTTTATATATAAGCTGGCTCATTAATTATTTATTTTAGCAAACCGAATTGGGATTGACATTTCGTAATAACCCTACTAAAATTATTATTAAAGAAATAATAGCAGGGTTGAAATTATGTATATTAAAAGAGAAATTGAAGATGTCATAAGAGGATATATCTCTTCTCCTGAAATCATTGCAATTATCGGACCGAGGCAGTGCGGTAAAACCACCCTTTTAAAAGAAATCTTTAAGACACTTAAAGGTGCAGTTTATATAGACTTTGAAGACAGGGATATATTGAAAACTTTTAATGATGATGTGAAATCCTTTTATAATTTGTATGTAAAGGATGCGCAGTATCTTTTTATTGATGAGTTTCAGTATGCAAAAAGGGGAGGGAAAAATTTAAAATACCTTTATGATACTTATGGAATAAAAATATTTATTTCAGGTTCCTCTGCACTTGATTTAACGAATCAGGCAATCAAATATCTTGTTGGCAGGATTTTTATTTTTCATCTCTCTGTATTTAGTTTTCAGGAATTTTTAAGTTTCAAAAATCCCTCTCTCTACAAAAATATATATCTTGAAATCAGGAAAAAAATAGATGGCTTTTTATCAGGCAATAGAAAAATTCCGCCACTGATAAGCGAATCTATAATTAAAGATATCCTGCCGTGTTATTACGAATATTCCATTTTTGGAGGATATCCGAGAGTTGTTACTGCAAAAAATGAAGATGAGAAAATTATTGTGCTTAAAAATATATACAATACATATCTTTTGAGGGAGATAAGAGACATATTGCAGTTGAGCACGGAGGATGAATTAAAAAAACTCATTAAAGCTATTGCGCTTCAAACCGGTTCTATGGTGGCTTACAATGAATTAGGACAATTATCTTCTTTTGATTATAAAAATCTTATGAGTCATCTGAATATTCTTGATAAAACCTATGTTATTAAAAGGATTTCACCTTTTTATAAGAATAAAAGAGTTGAAATAACAAAAACTCCAAAAATTTATTTTTGGGACAATGGCTTTCGAAATATGGTTATTAATAATTTTCAGCCTTTAGATGAAAGAGTGGATAGAGGGATGTTAAACGAGAATGTTGCAGCAACTCAACTATTAAAGAAAGACATCAACATTAAATATTGGCGTACAAAATCAAATGCAGAAATTGATTTTGTTATTGAAAATGAGGGAAAAGGTTTGACGGCAATAGAAGTTAAATCGTCATTGAATTATTCAAAAGCCGGAAAATCAGTTTTCAGTTTCATGGGAAAATATAAAGTTGACAAAACACTTGTTCTTTCAGAAAGTTTTTCTTTTTTTGATAAAGAGAAGCAGGTATATTTTATGCCTATATCATTTTTATAGGATTGTTTAGCTACTTATGTCTTGAGCGGTACTTGATTACCTTGACTTTTTCCTTTGTAATCAGTCCTTCCTGTACGACTTCATCAAGAAATGGCTGGATTTCCTCGATTTTTTCCTCGCGGTCAATAATTTCGATTACTATTGGCAAATCTTCGGAGAGGCGAAGCACCTTTGATGTATGGATTCTAGTATGAGCGCCGAATCCCATTATTCCCTTCAGCACCGTTACTCCGGCAAGTCCCAAATCTTTTGCTTTGAGAAGGATTACTTCATAAAGCGGTTTCCCTTTTATCGTATCTGCTTCCCCGATAAAAATTCTTAGAAGTACTCCTTCTTCAGGCAGTTTCATTAGTTTCCTCCTATTGCTTTTGCAATGAAAAATCCCAGAAAAACAAGGATTATTGCCGCGGCATTGCTTAAAAGTATATTAATCAGGGCAAACCATTTTTCGTTGTCCCTGATAAGATTGAAGCTTTCAAGGGCAAATGTTGAAAATGTGGTAAAGCTTCCGAGAAATCCAATAAAAATGAATGTTCGGGTATTAGGCGAGATATTGAATATTTCAGAGAATCCCCAGAGAAGCCCGATTAAAAACGACCCTGCAAGGTTAACTACCATTGTGCCCGAGGGAAAGAATCCCGGAAAAATATTCGATACGAATCCAGCCAGCGAATATCTTGCCACGGCGCCCGCGCCGCCACCTAAAAGAAGCATCAAGATTTTTGTCATATAAAAGGCCGTAAATAAAAGCGGAGGAGGTAGGATTCGAACCCACGGTCCCTGTCACCAGGGACAACGGTTTTCAAGACCGCCGCTTTCAACCACTCAGCCACTCCTCCGTGTGCTGTCGCCAAATTTTTCAGGCGATTATCCGCTTATAAACGGAAATCAAATTTTTTTCAATATATTTGGAAAACTGCAGGTATATTTTCTTCAGGATTGCGGCGAAAGCTTTTCAATGCCGTTCATATAGGGCTTAAGCGCGTCGGGAATAAGCACGGAACCGTCTTCCTGCTGATAGTTTTCAAGCAGAGCGACAAGCGTTCTCCCCACTGCAAGCCCCGAGCCGTTCAAGGTGTGCACGAATTCGGTTTTTGTGCCGTTCTTGCGTTTGAACCTTATATCCGCCCGGCGTGCCTGATAATCCTCAAAATTGGAACACGATGAAATTTCCACATACTTGTTTCCTGAAGGAAGCCAAACTTCTATGTCATAGGTCTTTGCCGATGAAAAGCCAAGGTCTCCCGTACAAAGAATTACAACCCTGTACGAAAGTCCGAGCATTTGAAGAATTTTCTCAGCATCGTTTGTAAGAGATTCAAGCTCGTCGTAGGAGTTGTCAGGATTTGAAAATTTTACTAACTCTACCTTGTCGAATTGATGCTGTCTTATAAGTCCGCGCGTCTCCTTGCCGTATGTCCCTGCTTCGCGCCTGAAGCATGCCGTATATGCGGAGTATTTTATAGGTAGCATAGCTTCGTCCAATATCTCCCCCCTGTGAAGGTTGGTTATGGGGACTTCTGCGGTGGGAATTAGATAGAGGTCATCGCTTGTTTTAAAGAGGTCTTCTTCAAATTTCGGAAGCTGTCCCGTGCCGGTCATGCTCTCGCTATTTACTAAAAAGGGCGGAAGTGCCTCTTTGTAACCATGTTCGATGGTGTGGGTGTCCAGCATAAAATTAATAAGCGCCCTTTCAATCCTTGCGCCTGTGCCGGTTAAAATGCAGAAACGCGCTCCGCTGATTTTGGCTCCCCTTTCAAAATCGAGGATTCCCAAATTTGTGCCTATTTCAACGTGGTCTTTCGGCTTGAAGGAAAATTCCGGCGTTTTTCCCCATTTGCGCACCTCTGTGTTGTCATTTTCATCATTTCCTTTTGGCACGTCAGGATTGGGTATGTTTGGAATTTCAAGTATCAGTTCCTTTATTTTTGCATCCTTTTCCTTGAGCTCATTGTCAAGGGTTTTGATTCGTGCCGAAACTTCCTTCATCTGCTCAATATCTGCCGAAGCATCAAGCTTTTCCTTTTTTTTCCGCCCTATTTCATCGGATGCCCTGTTTTTTTGGGATTTCAGTTCTTGCGCTTCCTGAATGATGTTTCGTCTTGCCTCATCGAGTCCGAATAGTTCGTTAATGGGAAATGTACCGTTTCTTGCAGAAAGTCCCTGAAAGACTTTATCTTTATCATTTCTTATCCTTTTAATATCAAGCATCTTCCTTCTTCCTCTCTAAATCCTGTAAAAGTATGTTTTTTGAGAATAAAATCATATTATCTTCACAAACTGTTGTGAAGTCAAATTTTGGGGAAGAGTTGGAATTTTTAATGATTTGAAAAAAAAAACTTCAAAGTATATAAGGGGCGTATTTTTAAAGATTAAACCAATACTTATGGAGGGAAGTTAAAGTGGAAAGACTGAGAAGGTCAATGCTCTATGTCCCGGGGTCAAGTGAAAAAATGATAAATAAATCAACGGGACTTGAAGTTGATTCTTTAATTATAGACCTTGAAGATGCCGTTGCGGCATTGGAGAAGGACAATGCGAGAGCTTTGGTTGCCGACTTGCTCCAAAAAGTCGATTTCGGTGATAAGGAAAAAAATGTAAGAATCAATTCTCTTGAAACGCCACACGGTGAAAAAGATATTAAAACTGTTGTTCCTTCCAAACCTCACGGAATAATAATTCCCAAGGTAAACTGCGCTGAAGATGTTAAGAAGGTTGAAAAGGTTGTTGATGAAGCGGAAAAATCTGCCGGAATCGATGGGGGAAGCATAAATTTGATGGCAATGATTGAAACAGCTCAGGGGATTGCGAATATCGATGAAATAGCTGAATCTACAAAGCGAATGAAAGCGCTTCTTTTCGGCGCGGCAGACTATACAAAGGAGACAAGGGGAAGAATTACAGCGGAGCGTTTAGAAGCGGTTTATCCTCTTAACAGAATTCTCATTGCGGCACGCTGTGCGGGAATTGACGCAATAGACTCTCCTTATTTCAATGTGCGTGATGAGGAAGGGCTTATTCACCATACGCAGTTTGTGGTAAATATGGGTTTTGACGGAAAATCAGTGATTCACCCCGGGCAGATTGCGCCTGTTAACAAACTTTTCAGCCCCTCTGAACAGGAGATTGCTTTTGCAAGGAAAATCATAGATGCATACGAAACAGCTAAGAAAGAAGGGAAGGGCGCCATAGAGGTTGACGGCGAGCTTGTTGAGCAGCTTCATGTGGACAATGCAAAACGTGTGATTTTAAAGGCAGAGAAAGCAGGGATCATTTAAATTTTTGCAAGGTTATGAAAAAGAAAAAAATAGCAATTCTCGGTTCTACCGGTTCAATCGGGCGAAACTGCCTTGATGTAATCGGGAGATTTCCGGAAAAATATGAAGTTATCGGTCTGGCTTCAAATACGAGTATTGACCTTTTGGCAGAGCAGGTAGAAAAATTCAAGCCGAGAGAAATCGCCCTCTTCGACGAGGATTGCGCAAAGGCGATATCATCGAAAATCAACTCTTCAGTGAAAGTTTATTCGGGACTTGACGGGTTGAACAGAATCGCGGCAAGTGATGAGGTCGAGCTTCTTGTTTCTTCGATGATTGGCGCTGCAGGGCTTGTTCCCACCTATGAGGCCATAAAGGCGGGAAAGACGATTGCCCTTGCAAACAAGGAGTCTCTTGTCGTTGGCGGGGAAGTGGTTACGAGGGAAGCTAAAAAAAATAATGTAAATATTCTTCCCGTTGACAGCGAGCACAGCGCTATCTTTCAGTCGATGGAAGGACACAGGAAGGAAGACATAAGAAGAATAATCATCACCGCGTCGGGAGGTCCTTTCCTTGAGCAAAATGCAGGAGATATGGAAAATATAAAACCTGAAGATGCTCTGAAACATCCAAACTGGAATATGGGAAAAAAGATTACCATAGATTCCGCAACAATGATGAATAAAGGACTTGAGGCAATAGAGGCAAAATGGCTTTTTGACATTGATATTGATAAAATATCGGTGGTCATTCATCCTGAAAGCATCATACATTCAATGGTTGAATATGTTGACGGAAGCGTTGTGGGACAGCTTGGTATTCCCGATATGCGAATTCCCATATCACTTGCCCTTGCCTATCCCGAGCGATTGCCTAATGAATACCCTCCGCTTGATCTGATCGAGAAGGGGACTCTTTCCTTTAAAAAGCCGGATTTGAAAAAATTTCCCTGCCTTGCTCTTGCCTTAGAGGCGGGCAGGACGGGAGGGACGATGCCTGCAGTGCTTAATGCCTCAAATGAAATTGCAGTTAACAGCTTTCTTGAAGAAAAGCTAAAATATACTAACATTCCGGTGATTGTGGAAAAGACAATGAAATGCCACGATAACGGCAAAGTTTCGGAAATAAGCGATGTCCTTGAAGCTGATAAGTGGGCAAGAAGTAAAGCGAAGGAATTTATTAAAAAGCTATGAATTTAAACAGAGAAAAAAATGATAAAATAAAAGCCCTTGCGCTTCTTTCGGGAGGTCTTGACAGCACTCTTGCCGTGAAAGTCGTACAGGATCAGGGAATCGAAGTCTTTGCAATTAACTTCGTGTCTCCTTTCTGTAGATGCACCTCGAAAAAGAGGGGTTGCGTCAGCGAAGCGGCAAGAGTCTGCGATGAGTTGAATGTGAACCTGAAGACGGTATATGTAGGCAGGGACTATCTTGAAGTAATAAGAAATCCAAAATTTGGTTACGGGAAGAATATGAATCCCTGCGTCGATTGCAGAATCTTTATGCACAAAATCGGGCGCGAATATATGAAGGAGATAGGGGCAAAGTTTATTATAACCGGTGAAGTCCTCGGACAGCGTCCTATGTCGCAGAGAAGGGATACGATAAACATAATAGACAGAGAAAGCGGATTGAAGGGTTTGGTATTGAGACCTTTGAGCGCAAAGCATTTTTCCGAATCAATTGCCGAAAAGGAAGGATGGATTGACAGGGAGAAACTTCCCGCAATTACCGGAAGATCGAGAAAAAAACAGATTGCCCTTGCAGAGGAACTCGGAATAAACGATTATCCCTGTCCCGCGGGTGGTTGTCTTCTCACTGACCGTTCATTTGCCGGTCGGTTGAAAGATCTTTTTTCACATCAGAAGGATGTATCGATTGCTGATATAAACCTGCTAAAACTAGGCAGGCACCTGCGAATTGACGAGGAGACCAAGCTGGTAATAGGCAGAAACGAAGTGGAAAATATCGGTTTGAAAAGTATTCTGAGAGACGATGATGTCTGGTTTGAGCCTGTTGATGCACAGGGACCTTCTGCAATACTTCGCTCGTGCAATCCTGAAAAGTATATTGAATTGGCTTCTGCTATGATTGCCTATTACTGCAAGGGAAACGGGGATGGAGTTTCTTTATCTGTTAAAAGAAAAAGTGACCTGACAGATAAAACTGTAAATACAGAATCTGCCGTTCTTGAGAAAATAAACGAGTACATACTTACCTGAAAATAAAAAAGCGGGCGATGGGAGTCGAACCCACGACGTCAAGCTTGGGAAGCTTGCATTCTACCGCTGAATTACGCCCGCAAAAAAATCTGTTGTTATTTATAACGGGATTTATTTTATTGTCAATCAGATTGCCTTTACCCCGTAAGGTTTTTTAAATAATTTTAAGGAGGAAAGCTATGTCTGTAACACGCGGAGTGGGTTCTATGGAAAAATCGGAAATGACGAATATTTTCCAAACAAACAAGGTTGGCATACTTTGCCTTGAAGACGGCGCCAAACCTTACGGAGTTCCTCTGGAGCACTACTTTGACGGTAAAGACCTTTTTTTTGCGGCAAGTCTCAAACACGGAGAGAGGAAAATCGACTGTATAGAGAATAACGGCAACGCCTGCTACGTTATTTATGATTCAAGGCGTGAGAATGCTGAACTTGTAAAAAAAGATATCCGGTGCCGTTCAGTCATGGCGGAAGGCAAAGTATCACTTCACGCAGTCAGGGAAGTGGAAGATAAGGAAAACGGCAATGTGAGATTGCAGATAATCAAGCTTGCAGTTGAGCAGATTGAAAGCTGGAAATGTCCGAGAAAGAAATGTCACTGGCACGACCAATGGTTTGTAAGACATCCTGAACTTGTTGCGGACCTGTAGTAAGTATTTCCGGGTCTCATTTTTTATTTTTGCTGAGGTTTCCTTTTACTCCTTTTCAACGGGGATTCTTACAAGTTCTCCCCTTACATCATTGATATAGTCGGGACAGCGCACTTCCATTCTGTCCTTATCAGGAAGAAACCATACTTCACTGTCGTGATAAAAGACGTGAATCCAGGAGTAAATTGAGCGGTAGAAATTTCCGCACATATTGTCGGTCTTGATTGTGGAAATATCATATTTCCCGCCTATCTTGCATCCTGACATACAGGTTCCCCCTACGTGGGTTATCGTAAGTTCCAGTTTATATTTTCCCGGCATTTTTTTCTCCTTTTCCAAAAACGGGTTAAAGGACAGAATCCTAATCTTGTTTCTGTTCAATGGGGATTCTCTCAAGTGTTCCCCGCACATCATTGTAAAAATCAGGACATCTGACTTCCATTTTGTTTTTATCAGGTAAAAACCAGATATCCCCGCCGTAGCCGAATGTGCAGAGAGTGGGGAAAAGACTGTTATAAAAAAATCCGCACAGGTTTCCTGTTTTCATTGAAGAAATGTCATATTTGTTGCCGACCTTGCACCCTGAGTTGCAGGTGCCTCCTATGCTTGTGATGGTTAGAGTTATTTTGTAATTCTCAGTCATAACAATTCCTCCTTAATTTAAGGTGGTTTTTATCAGCTTTTAATTTTTGCAGGAGAAAGTGTCAACTTCATTTCATTATTCAGGATTTGTTCATATTATCAAACTTTTCATCTTGTATTTATCAGAGCTTTTAGTTATATACAGGTGTCGGAAAAGAGGACAACTGTCTTTGTATTCAGGAGAGGTGGCCGAGCGGCTGAAGGCAAGCGCCTGCTAAGCGTTTGTCCCGGGTGACTGGGACCCTGGGTTCGAATCCCAGCCTCTCCGAATTTGGTTTTTAAAGTAATAAATTATGCGCCCATAGCTCAACTGGATAGAGCGACAGACTACGGATCTGTAGGTTGGGGGTTCGACTCCTCCTGGGCGTGTGGGGATACATTTACCTATTTGATTTTTCACGATTGATTTCATAACTTTTTAACTGAACAACTGTCTTTTTACCTGACTTTTATTTTTAACCGGACAATGAAAAGAAAAAAATTAAAGATAGGGTTGGTGCAGTTTTCGCCTTCCGGAACAAAAGGGGAAAATCTTAATAAAGCAGTGAGTAAGATTGCTCTCGCGGCAAAGAAAGGGGCAAAGATAATCTGCCTTCCGGAGCTTTTTGATACCCCCTATTTTCCTCAGAAGATGATAAAAAAATATGAACAATTTGCAGAAAAAATTCCCGGTCCTGTTTCAGAAAAACTTTCCGATACGGCAAAAAAACTTGGCGTAGTGATTGTCGCCCCTTATTTTGAAGACGCGGGCAAGGGAAAATTCTATAATACTGCCGTTGTTATTGACGCTGACGGAAGTATTCAGGGCCTTTACAGAAAAAATCACATTCCTTTCGATACCTGTTTTTATGAGAAACTTTTTTTTGATGACGGAAACTGCGGTTACCCCGTATTTAATACAAAATATGCTGATATAGCTGTGCTGATCTGTTATGACCAATGGTATCCCGAGCCGGCAAGGATAAGCGCGCTCGAGGGTGCTGACATTATCTTTTATCCTACTGCCATAGGATATGTAAAAGGTGTAAAAATGTCCGAAGGCGATTGGAAAAATGCCTGGCAAACAGTGCAGCGCGGTCACGCAATTTCAAACGGCATAACAGTTGCTGCAGTAAACAGAGTGGGCACTGAGGGAAAAATAAATTTTTGGGGGGACTCCTTTATATCGGACTCTTTTGGCAATGTGATTGCGAAAGCACCGTGTAAAAGTGAAAAAATATTGGTTGCGGAAATAGATATTTCAAAAAACAAGACGGTACGCGAAGGATGGGGATTTCTGAAAAACAGGCGCCCCGACACATATAAGAGGATGATTAAAAAATAAAATGAATGAATCATCTTGCACCCAATCGCAGTTGAGCGCTCCCTTTTCATCGGGATACCGTATGCCTGCCGAATGGGAAAAACATGATTCCGTATGGCTTTCGTGGCCATATGACACAAACACCTTCAAAAACATCGATAAAGTTGAACAAACATATGTTGAAATAATTACCGCACTTCACACCGCAGAGAAAATAAACCTTCTTGTCCTCGATGAAACAATGAAAAACAGGTCGATAGCTTGTCTTGAAAAAAAACGGGTGGATATGTCGCAGGTAATTTTCCATCTATATGATTACGCCGATGTGTGGTTTCGCGACTACGGACCCGTTTTTTTGGTAAATAGAAGAAGCGGGAAACTGTCAATTGTCAACTGGACCTTCAATGCCTGGGGCGGGAAATACGATGAGCTTTTAAAGGATGATTCCATTCCGGTGATGATAAACCGAAAACTCAAACTCCCCCTTTATTCTCCTGATATTGTCCTTGAAGGAGGTTCGATAGATGTAAATGGTGAAGGTGTTTTGCTGACGACGAAGCAGTGTCTTCTGAATAAAAACAGAAACAGCGGACTGTCACTTCAGGAAATTGAAAGCTATTTGCGGCAATATTTAGGAGCTGAAAAAGTTATCTGGCTTGAAGGGGGAATTGCCGGGGATGACACGGATGGTCATGTCGATGATGTTGCGAGGTTTGTGAATCACAATACGGTACTTGCCGCGTGGGAAGAAGATGAAAATGATGCCAATTTTGATATACTGCGGAAGAATTATAAGATACTTTCAAATTCCTTTACCATCAAAGGCGAACCTCTAAGAGTTAAAAAAATTCCTATGCCCAAAAAAGCGGATTCCGGCGAAGAAAACCTACCGGCAAGTTATGTGAACTTCTATATCGGCAACAATGTGGTTCTCGTGCCCGTATTCGGGCAAAAAAGCGATAAAAGCGCGCTTGAGATAATAAGCGGCTTTTTCCCCGAAAAAAGCGTGGAAGGCATAGATTGCTGCGACCTTGTACGGGGATTTGGCGCAATTCACTGCATTACTCAACAGCAACCGTCTTCATAGGGAATGTAAGCTTTGAAGAAGTTTTTTTTGAATTTGAAGTTTTATTATAATGTATATAAGCATAATTTTGTTTGTAGAGTATCTTTGTCTGCTTTTATGAAAAAATCTTTTTAAAATAAAATTTGAATGATTAAAAATAATTTCATTTGCATTTATTATTCATAAAATTAAATTGTATTTGACAATATTAAAATTTTTTTAAATACATTATAATAAAAGATACTCAAAGGGGAGGATGTTATGAAATTATTAACTATTAAAGAAGTTGCTCAGGTTCTTAAAATTAATGAGCACACTGCGTACAGGTATGCGAAGGATGGTAAAATTCCCGCAACGAGAGTAGGCCGAAGCTGGAGAGTGCTCGAAAGCGTACTGGAAGATTGGCTTAAGGAAAGATCGGGAAAAACAACGGGCGCATGGAAAAGAAGAAAACCGGAAAAGAAATAGAATACGTTTTTTACAAATCATTTCTCTCATTAAACATTTTTTAATGAATCCGATTTCCTGAATTTTTTTATCTTCATTCGTTCTTTTAGAAACAAGATATTTGCTTGTTAACCCTGCCTTTACTTTTTAATAAAATTGGTCTATTTAGTTATCCCGTAATCGAAAAATATTCAATGGGGATGTAGCTCAGATGGGAGAGCGCCTCGTTCGCAACGAGGAGGTCGGCGGTTCGATCCCGCTCATCTCCAATAAAAATGATGTTATCGGGGATTTTGTTTTGAAGATAGTTTCTGATGAATTAAGTGAAATACATCAAAAGATAGAATCGTTAAAAAGGCTTTCAAAGGAAGACGGTCTTAAGCTTTATAATTCCAAAGATATTCTCTCCCTCGGATTTCTTGCAAATATCGTCCGTGAAAGAATAAACGGAAATTTCGCGTATTTCATAAGAAACCGCCATATCAATTACAGCAACATTTGCGTTAACAGGTGCAAATTTTGTGCATTCAGCAGAAGCGAAGGCGATGAGGGCGCCTATACAATGACGCTCGGAGAAATAATGAATAGGGCAAAAGAGGTTAAAGGAAGTGGTGTTTCCGAATTTCATATTGTAGGAGGGCTTCATCCTGAGCTTCCTTTTGATTTCTATATTGAAATGCTTCAATCCCTGAAAAAGGAGTTTCCCCATACCCATATTCAGGCGTTTACGGCGGTGGAGATTAAATATCTGTCGGAGATTGCAAAGCTGAGCGTTGGTGAAACGCTTGCCAGGTTAAAGGACGCGGGGCTCGGTTCTCTTCCCGGCGGAGGCGCCGAAGTTTTTTCCGAAAGAGTGAGGAAGGAGCTTTGCCAGGAGAAGACAAGCGGTGATGAATGGCTGAATGTAATGAGGGAAGCCCATATCGGCAATATTCACAGCAATGCCACGATGCTTTACGGACATCTTGAAACTGCGGAGGAAAAGATAGAACATTTGATAAAGCTTCGGGAACTTCAGGATGAAACATCCGGTTTTCTGGCTTTTATCCCTCTTGCTTTTCATCCTGAAAATACGGAAATGGAAGCGCTGAACTTTACTACGGGAATAGATGACCTTAAGGAAATAGCGATTGCCCGCCTTATGCTCGATAATTTTCCCCACATAAAAGCATTCTGGATAATGATTGGACTGAAGCTTGCTCAGATTTCTCTCTCTTTCGGCGCCGATGACATTGACGGTACCGTAGTGGAAGAAAAGATTACTCATTCCGCCGGCGCCCGCACTGGTCAATCGGTCAGCAGGGAGGAACTCGTTTCATTAATAAAAGAGGCCGGAAGAGAACCTGTCGAAAGAGATACTCTTTACAACAGGGTTTAATGTTTTCTTCCGGCCCCTTCTTCAATCAGCTTTTAAAATGTTGACTATCCCTGAACTTGTTTCTTTATCCAGTCGGTCTGCACTGATTTCGGTCTTGTAATCGGTGTGCCTAAAGCTCTGTTGAGTATGAGCTGTGAGCACATACCGAGCGCTCTCGATACGCTGAAAAGAACGGTGTAGTAATCGAATTCCGAAAGTCCGAAGTGATAAAGAAGAGCACCTGAACCGGCGTCCACATTGGGCCATGGATTTTTTGCCTTGCCGTGCTCCTGAAGAATACCGGGAACGATATTGAATAGTTTGTCCACAATCTGAAAAACTTCGTCATCACTGCAATATTCTTTTCCGAATGCGTTGAACGCAGTAAAACGGGGATCGGTAACTCTCAAAACGGCGTGCCCGTAACCGGGAACGACATTTCCCGAATTCAGTCTGTCCCAGGTGAATTTTTTAAGATCTTCGTCGGAAGGAACTCCGTTATATTGTTCCTTCAGTTCAAGTACGAAACGAAGGCACTGCTGATTTGCAAGACCGTGAAGAGGTCCCGCAAGCCCGTCCAGTCCCGCTGACACTGAATAGTAAACATCGGAAAGTGCCGAACCAACCGTATGACAGGTGTTGGCGCTTACATTTCCGCCTTCGTGGTCGCTGTGCAGGGTCATATAAAGCCGCATCAGTTTTTTGAAATCGCCGCTCGGGTCGTCTATGCCGAGCATATGGGCATAATCCGCGCCCCAGTCAAGCTCAGGGTCGCTTTCAACTCTCTCTCCTTTTCCAAATCTCTGCCTGTAGATAGCCGCCGCAATTACGGGAAGTTTGGCAACAAGCTGTAGAGTGTCTTCCAGAGCGGCTTCCCAGTAGTTTTCCTTTTTTAATGTCCCTGCCCTGTATCCCTGTCTGAAAACGGACTCTTTTTCAAGAACTAATATAAGGGCATTTAGTGTAGCCATAGGATGAGCGTCATTGGGCATTGCTTTAAGGACATCCCAAACATATGAAGGAACCGCCGAGCGATCCTTGAGGTCCTTTTGTAGAGCTTTCAACGCGTTTTCGTCGGGAAGTTCGCCCGTTAAAAGAAGGTAAAGGATTTCTTCCGGAAGTTTGTCTTTGATATCGCCTATGGGATATCCTCTGATGATTAATCCTTTGTCAGGTTCAACGAGTGAAGTGTCGCAAACAAGGCCTTTAACTCCGCGCATTCCGCCGAATGCCTGTTCGACTGTTACCTGAGAAATAATTGTATCTTTGTGTTGCTTTAAAAGTGCTGCTTTTTCTTCTCTCAGCTTCGGGATCTGTTGGGAAAGTTTTTCCTGTAGTGTAGCCATGACTGTTTCTCCTTTCAATTAGAATGGGGTCAAAACTATATAATGTTTAATTGAATTAAATATTTTTTATGCCGTGCGCTGTTTTTTCCGGCAAACAAAATTTGATATTGCATTGCGGGCGAATCTAAAACCCCGCTTTGTTTATAACGGTAACATTCCGTTGCTGTTCTGCCTTTACAGGAGTTTCCAGCTGTCATATGAACTTTTAATCTTGTTGTAAGTTGTTTGAAAAGACAAATACAAATGAATTAATTTTACAGCTTGTAAATACTATGATGTAAATGTATTGTCAATAAGAATTGATTGCTTTTAAGACGGTAAAAAGATGTTGGAAAAGATAGTATCTAAAATTGAAAAAAGAGTGAGAATTAACACAGAGGAATGTCTGGCGCTTTATGAAAAAGCGGGACTGCATCTTCTCGGACGCCTTGCCCATAAAAGAAGGTTGGCGCTTTCTCCTTCAGACAGAGCGACATACATTGTTGACAGAAACATAAACTTCACGAATATCTGCGTTTCCGGATGCGCTTTCTGCGCTTTTTATAAAAAGCCGGAAGAAGAAGGCGGGTTTCTTCTTTCAAATGATGAAATCTATAAAAAAATAGATGAGGCAGTAAAAAACGGCGCGTCGCGAATCTTGATGCAGGGAGGATTGAACCCTGACTTAGGCATCAATTATTACGAAGAGCTTTTAAAGGGAATAAAGGAAAGGTTTGACATTCACATTCATTCCTTCTCTCCGCCCGAGATAATGTTCATTGCCGAAAAAGAAGGACTTTCGCCTTCGCAAGTAATAGGGCGTTTAAAAAAATCGGGACTTGATTCGATTCCCGGAGGAGGCGCGGAAATTCTTGTGGAGAATACGAGAAACAAAATAAGCCCTCATAAATGCAATGCCGAAGAATGGTTGAATGTAATGCGAGAGGCGCATCGTCAAGGTATGACTACTACCGCTACGATGATGTTTGGGCATATCGAGACGGTTGAGGACAGGATTTCGCATCTTGAGAGAATACGTTCACTTCAGGATGAAACCGGAGGCTTTAGCGCGTTTATTCCCTGGACATTTCAGTGGAAGAATACCGCTTTGGGAGAATTCAAGGCATCTTCCTTCGATTATCTCAAGACCCTTGCTCTGTCCCGTATATTTCTCGACAATGTAAGGAATATTCAGGCATCGTGGGTTACGCAGGGCGCAAAGATTGCTCAGCTTTCGCTCTTCTTCGGTGCAAATGACCTTGGAGGAACTATGATGGAGGAAAATGTTGTTCGTATGGCAGGCGCATCCTTCAGGATGACGGAAAGGGAAGTTATCGGGTTGATTGGGAAAGCCGGTTTCATTCCCGCAAAAAGAGATAATAACTATAATATTCTGGAGATTGAGAGCTTTGAGTAAAAAAGCGCGTTTTTCGGGGATTGGAGTTATAGGAGGAAGCAGGGCCTTTCTTACAATAGAAAAGGATTGGGGCAGTTGTGTAAGCAGAAAAAAAGTAAAAACCCCATTCGGAATGAGCGCGCCGCTTTATATGTATGAGAAGGAAGGTATAGGTTTTGCGTTCATTTCAAGGCACGGCGAAAAGGGCTATGATATTTCAGCGCCTTTTGTAAATTACAGGGCAAATATTTGGGCAATGAAAAAAGCCGGGATAGAGAGAATCATTTCATGGTCAGGTCCCGGAATAATAAATAAATCTAAATTTAAGGTTGCTGATATTGTCCTGCCTTCTGATGTCATAGATGAAACAAGAATGAGGAAGAATACCTTCTTTGAAAATACGGGGATAGGCTTTGTAAGGCAAAATCCCGTTTTTTGTCCCGAATTAGCTGATTTTCTCGAGAAAACCGGCAGGGAAATGAAGGTTAAAATAAAAAAAGGCGGAGTTTATGTCTGTACGGAAGGCCCGAGACTTGAAACCGTTGCCGAAATTAAAAAATACGCCGGTTTTGGAGCAGACCTTGTTGGAATGACAATTGTTCCCGAATGTTTCCTGGCGCGCGAGCTTGAAATTTGCTACCACCCTGTTTGTTATCTGACTAATTTAGCCGAAGGGGTTAGAAAAGATGCGGACTTTAAACCGGGAGTGCTTTTTGAGGGAATGCAGAGTGCGGAAGAAGCTAAAAAGGTCAAACAATCACTTGATTTGCTTCCGGCGCTTATTTTCGGTATGGTAAAGAAATTCCATTCCAAAGCAAGGAGATGTACCTGTCCCGACAATATGTTAAGATACAGAAAATCAGGCAAACTTTCCAAAAACTGGAACAAATGGTTTAAATAATCAGGACAAAATGTCAATAATAAGAAAGATTATTGTCAAAAGAGAAAATGTTTCATCAAAAAGCAATTTTATTCTTCCCTTTATTTTCAATTAATTAGCCGATTTTAGCTTCCCCAAAGAATATGGCACGGATTATGCATTCCCACTATAAGATGTTTATGTTTTATCCTTTTCCCTTAACAAGTTAAAGATATTGACAAGATTTAGTTTTTTGAATACACTCCGCAACAATTTTTTTTAACAGTGCGTTATTTTGCCTGAAATTAAAAATGTTAGGGGAAAGAGACACAATCCTGAGTGATGATTTATTAAAATCAGACAGAAGAACTCAATAAAATCGAAAATGTAAGGAGGCGAATCTTGGTTGAATTCAAGCATCTTAAAAAACCCGAAACAGGAACGAAAATCGAAGTTAAAAACGGCGAACTTGTAATCCCCGATGACCCTATAATTCCATTTATCGAAGGTGACGGAATAGGTGGTGACATATGGGCGGCATCAGTGAGAGTTTTTGATGCGGCAGTTGAGAAAGCTTATGGCGGCAAAAGAAAAATCCACTGGTTTGAAGTTCTTGCCGGTGAAAAAGCGCACGACGCAGTAGGCGAATGGCTTCCCGAAGATACGTTAGAAGCGATGAAGGAGTATAAGGTTGCAATAAAAGGCCCTTTAACGACCCCTATAGGAGGCGGAATCAGAAGCTTGAATGTAAGTTTGAGAAAACTTCTTGACCTCTATTCTTGCGTAAGGCCCGTAAGATATTTTGAAGGCGTTCCAAGCCCTGTAAAAGCACCTGAGAAGCTTGATGTGATTATCTTTCGTGAAAACACTGAGGATGTTTACGCGGGCATAGAATGGAAGCAGGGCAGTGACGAGGTAAAAAAAGTAATTGATTTTCTTACAAATGAAATGGGCGCAAAAATCAGGCCTGATTCCGGAATTGGTATAAAACCCATAAGCATTACAGGAACGAAGCGCCTTGTAAAAATGGGCATCAAGCACGCAATCAAGAAGGGTCTGAAGTCGGTTACGCTGGTTCATAAAGGCAACATTATGAAGTTTACCGAAGGTTCCTTCAGAGATTGGGGTTATGAGGTTGCAAAGGAAGAATTCGCGGATGCGATAATAACTGAAGATGAGCTTTGGGAAAAGCACGACGGTAAACTGCCGGAAGGAAAGATTCTTGTAAAGGACAGAATTGCAGATTCCATTTTTCAACAGGTTCTCACAAGACCCGACGAATATGATGTGCTTTGTACCCCCAATCTTAACGGTGACTTTCTCTCTGATGCCTGCGCGGCGCAGATTGGGGGATTGGGACTTGCACCGGGCGCAAACATTGGCGATGACGTAGCGCTTTTTGAGGCAACACACGGTACAGCGCCAAAGTATGCAGGAAAGGATGTAATCAATCCGAGCTCGGTTATTCTTTCCGGAGTTATGATGTTCGAACATATGGGTTGGGATGAAGCGGGTGTCCTCATTGAAAAAGCAATTGCAAAAACAATTCAGAATAAGACGGTAACATATGACCTTGAGAGATTGATGGAAGGCGCAACGAAGATTAAATGTTCGGAGTACGGCACGGAAATCATTAAAAATATGGACAATGTTTAGTTAAAGGAGCCTGAGTTATGAAGAGAAACAAGATAACCGTAGTAGGTGCAGGAAATGTCGGTGCAACGGCGGCTCATTGGGCTGCGTCGAAAGAGCTTGGTGATATTGTATTGGTCGATGTTGTTGAAGGAGTGCCTCAGGGTAAGGCATTGGATTTGATGGAAACGGCACCTGTAGAGGGCTTTGATGTAAATGTTGTCGGAGCAAACGGTTACGAAGAAACGGCAGATTCCGATGTTGTGATTATTACCGCGGGGCTTGCAAGAAAACCGGGAATGAGCAGGGACGACCTTCAGGCAAAAAATGCGGCAATCGTTAAATCGGTAACTGAGCAGATTGCAAAGTATTCTCCTAACAGCTATTTAATCATAGTTTCAAATCCTTTGGATGTAATGGCATATCTTGCGTGGAAAACAAGCGGATTTCCGAAAAACCGCGTAATCGGAATGGCGGGAGTGCTCGATACGGCAAGATTCCGCTGTTTTCTTTCAATGGAACTTGGTGTTTCAGTAGAAGATATTCAGGCTTGCGTACTCGGAGGGCATGGTGACAATATGGTACCTCTTGCAAGATATTCAACCATTTCAGGAATACCCATCAGCCATTTCATCTCACAGGATAAGCTTGATGCAATCATTGAAAGAACCCGTAAGGCAGGCGGTGAGATTGTAGGATTGCTTAAAACGGGAAGCGCTTATTACTCACCTTCGGCAAGCGCAGTGCAGATGGCTGAAGCCATATTAAAAGATAAGAAAAGAGTTCTCCCCGCGGCAGCGGCTCTTGACGGAGAGTACGGAATAAGCGGAAACGTCTTTGTCGGAGTGCCTGTAAAGTTGGGTGGAAACGGGATAGAGGAAATAATTGAGCTTGACCTTCTTGAAGATGAGAAAAACGCTCTGTTGAAATCAACTGAAGGGGTAAAAAAGAATATTGAGCAGTTGAACATCTAAAACTCCTTTTACCTTCACGAGGCAAATAAGAAATTTAAAGAGAACCAATTTTAAGGTTTGATTAATAAGACAGAGGGGTTTTTTTTGAAAAATTTTGTATTAAACAGTTTTTTTAAACACAAAAAACAGGGTTAGAAAAATGAAAACTATTAAATCTTCTCAGATAACTGATGCAGTTAAAAAGATGTGTATGGATGCAAATTTCGATCTTGGAGAGGATGTGGTAAGTGCTCTTGACAGGGCGATTGAGAAGGAAGAGTCTCCTGTGTGCAAGGTTGTGCTTGAACACATCAAGGAAAACTCCGAGATAGCCCGCAGGGATTCTGTGCCAATGTGTCAGGATACGGGATTTGCAGTCATATTTGCCGAGATAGGGCAGGATGTGCACATAGAGGGCGACTTCACCGATGCGATAAACGAAGGCGTAAGACAAGGTTACAAGGAAGGATATCTCAGGAAATCTATTGTAGGCGATCCCTTAAACCGTGTAAATACCGGAGACAACACACCGGCGGTAATTCATACTAAAATAGTTCCCGGCGATTCCCTTAAAATTCTTATCGCTCCCAAAGGCGGAGGAAGCGAGAATATGAGCGGTCTAAAGATGCTCAAACCTTCGGACGGCATAGAAGGTGTCAAAGCTTTTATTCTTGAAAGAGTAAGCGAAGCAGGATCTAATCCCTGTCCTCCCATAGTCGTTGGAGTTGGAATAGGCGGCACCTTTGAAATGGCGGCAATCCTTGCAAAAAAGTCGCTTGCGCGAGAACTCGGCAAACACAATTCCGACTCCGATGTTGCGAAACTTGAAGAGGAAATGCTCGAGAAGGTCAATAAAATAGGAATCGGGCCTCAGGGATATGGCGGAAGAATAACGGCGCTCGGAGTTCATATTGAAAAACATCCCTGCCACATTGCCAGTCTTCCCGTCGCCGTAAATATTAATTGCCATGCTCACAGGCATAAGGAAGTCATTCTTTAATCAATTTTTAAAGAGGGTAATAAAATGGAAGGACCAATAAAGCTTCAGACGCCGTTGAAAGATGAGGATGTTGAAAAACTGAAAATAGGAGATCAGGTTTTAATTAGCGGAGTACTTTATACGGGAAGAGATGCCGCACATAAAAGATTGGTGGACCTTCTTGACAAAGGAGAGGAACTTCCAATAGATGTCAGGGGACAGGTTATCTATTATGTTGGCCCAACACCTGCAAAACCGGGGAAAGTTATAGGTTCCGCGGGACCAACCACGAGTGGAAGAATGGACGCCTATGCGCCGCGCCTCATTGAGCTCGGTCTTAAGGGAATGATTGGAAAAGGTTCCAGGATTGATTCTGTTGTCGATGCAATGAAAAAACATAAATCGGTTTATTTTGCCGCAATCGGAGGCGCCGCGGCGCTTATTGCAAGCCAGATCAAAAAAGCCGAGGTTATTGCTTATGAAGACCTCGGGCCTGAAGCCATAAGAAGAATAGAAGTTGAAAATTTTCCTGCCGTCGTTATCAATGATGTACACGGAAACGACCTGTACAAGGAAGGCAGGAAGCAATATCAGGTTGTTGACTGAGTTTTTAACTATTTGGAGGGTTGTTATGAGATATAAATGGAGAACCGGAATGTGGGCGTGGGTCCTGCATAGGGTAACGGGATTGGGCATTACGCTTTTTATCCTTGAGCACATCTACACGGTGAGTCATCTTCAGCAGGGAAGAGAGAGCTTTGATAATCTTATGAAACTCTTTGGCGCTCCCATATTCAAACTGGGTGAATTGGCTTTGCTCGGAATTATCATTTATCACTGCCTGAATGGTATAAGAGTTTTTCTTATCGATTTCTTCGGTGGAGCAAACTATCATAAACCGGTATTTTGGGTGCTTGTAGTAGTCGGTTTAATCCTTTTTCTCGTAGGTGCATACCCATTTGTTTCGCCTTTGATGGCAAGATAGTGTTGATAAGAAAGGAATAAAAAAATGTCATTAGAAAACAGAGTTTCAAGTGATTCAGGAGCAGTAAACTGGTTTTTTCAAAGACTTACCGGACTTATTCTTCTCTTCTTACTTTTGGCGCATTTCTGGATTATGCATTACAGCGGCGGAGAGGAGAAAATTCTTTTTGATGCGGTAGTAAAAAGATTGGCAGACCCCAAATATAAAGTAGTGGATTTATCATTTCTTACATTGGGCCTCTACCACGGGCTTAACGGTATATGGATGGTTGTTCAGGATTACATTAAATCATCGGCTTGGAAGATTACCATATTCAGCGCATTATCATTTATCGGTTTGATCCTTGTCGTTCTTGGATTTGTAGCCGTATTACCAATTTCGCCTGACTGGGTAAATATCCCATAAACCGGTTCAGCATTTAATAGTGGAGGAAAATGATGATATTTCAACATGATGTAATAATAGTTGGTGCCGGGCTGGCCGGTTCAAGAGCCGCAGTAGAACTTGCAGAAAATACCGATGTTGCAATTGTAACAAAAGTATTTCCTACAAGGTCTCATTCTTCGGCTGCTCAGGGCGGTGTAGGTGCGGCGCTTGCCAATGAAGAAGAAGATTATCCATTATGGCACGCTTTCGATACGACAAAGGGAAGCGATTATCTTGGCGACCAGGATGCAATAGAATTAATGTGTAATGATGCTCCACGCACTGTTTATGAGCTCGAGCATATGGGTGTGCCATTCAGCAGGACGGCTGAGGGTAAAATAGCCCAGAGACCTTTTGGAGGTCATACGAGGAATTTTGGAGAGGCAGCAGTAAAGAGAGCCTGCTATGCCGCAGACAGAACAGGACACGTTATGCTTCATACGCTTTATGAGCAGTGTATTAAAAGCAATGTGAAGTTCTATAGCGAGTTTTTTATGCTTGATGTTATTATAAAAGACAATATCTGCCGCGGTATAATAGGGATGAATATGACAACGGGAGAAATTATTACTCTTCACGCCAAGGCAGTGATTTTTGCAACAGGCGGTTACGGAAAGATATTTAAAACCACATCAAATGCATATGCTTCCACGGCGGATGGTATGGCTATTTCCTATAATGCCGGCATTCCTCTTGAGGATATGGAATGTGTTCAATTCCACCCCACCGGGCTTTATAAGCTGGGGATATTGATAACTGAAGCTGCAAGAGGTGAAGGGGGAATTCTTTATAACAGCAAGGGCGAAAGATTTATGGAGAAATATGCGCCCACGGTTAAGGACCTTGCCCCCCGTGATATGGTATCCCGTTCAATTTATACGGAAGTGAGAGAAGGAAGGGGTATCGACGGCAAGGATTATGTAAACCTTGATATAACGCATCTCGGTATGGAGGAGATACAGAATAAACTTCCGGATATTGCGGATTTCTGCAGAATTTATCTCGGCGTCGAACCTGCGGACAAACCTATTCCCGTGCAACCCACCGCACACTATGCAATGGGAGGAATTCCCACAGATAATGACGGCAGGGTAATAATTGATGCAGAGAAAACAGCTGTTCAGGGTTTCTACGCTGCCGGTGAATGTGCCTGTGTTTCAGTTCACGGCGGGAACCGACTGGGAACGAACTCTCTTCTCGATACAGTTGTATTCGGAAGAAGAGCAGGCAAAGCGATAAACGAGTATCTGCGTTCGGCAGTACGTGAACCGCTACCCGGAGATGTTCTTGACAGGACGAAAGAGAAGATTGATAAAATTCGAAACAGCAAAGGGACCGAAAGCCTCGATGCAATTCGCAAATCAATGCAGAAAGAAATGATGGATAAATGTTCTGTTTTCAGAGATGAAAAGGGACTGAAAGAAGTAGGAGAGCATTTGAAGGAATTACGCTCAAAATATCAGAATATTTCTATTACCGACAAAGGCACCGCTTATAACACCGACCTTTTTGAAGCCATTGAATTCGGTTTTATGCTGGACGTGGCAGAGGTAATTGTTGAGTCCGCTCTTAACCGAAAAGAAAGCAGGGGAGCACACTACAGAGAGGATTATCCGAAAAGAGATGACGCAAACTGGCTTAAACATATACTTGCCTATAAGGAAGATGGAGGTATAAGGATTGATTATAAAAAGGTATCCATTACCCAGTTTGAACCTAAGGAGAGGAGATATTAAAGATGGAAATCACCTTAACAATATATAGATACGACCCTGAAAAGGACAGTAAAGCTTATTACAAGACTTACAAAATTGATATGGATGAAATGGACAGGATTGTTGACTGTCTCAACAAGGTCAAGTGGGAACAGGACGGAACGCTTACGTTTAGAAAATCCTGCGCTCATGGTGTTTGCGGTTCTGACGCAATCAGGATAAACGGTGAGAATGCTCTTGCCTGCCAGAAACTTGTAAAAGACCTTAAAGGCGCAAAAGCGACAATAGAACCGCTTCTTGAGTATCCTGTAATAAAGGATCTCGTTGTTGACCTTGATCCCTTTTTCAGAAACCTTGAAAAGGTTAAACCCTACTTTATCAATAACACTCCACCGCCCGATAAGGAGCGTTATCAGAGCAACGAAGACAGGGATAAGATTGATGAGCCCGTTAAATGCATACTTTGCGGTTCCTGTACTTCTTCCTGCCCTTCATACTGGTATAACAAGGATTATCTCGGTCCTGCGGCATTAATCAAAGCGCACAGGTTCATTCTTGACAGCAGGGATGAAGGCAAGGAAGAGCGAATTCAGATGGTTAATAACAGAAACGGACTTTGGAGATGTCATACAATACTTAACTGCAATGAAGTTTGTCCAAAGGAAATAAATATTACGCAGGCAATTTCGGAATTGAAAAGATTTGTGCTTGCTTCAAAATTGTAAGGGAGATGAGGTAAGAGAATGAAAATTCATGAGTATCAGGGAAAAGAGATATTGAAAAAATTTGGTGTCCCCGTTCCGCAGGGTTCCGTGGCATATACACCCGCAGAGGCAAAAGATATTGCAAAGGAACTCGGCGGAGGAGTTTGCGTGGTAAAGGCGCAGATTCACGCCGGTGGCAGAGGCAAAGGCGGAGGTGTAAAGCTTGCGAAATCACCTGACGAAGCCTTTGAAAATGCAAAAGAAATACTCGGTATGAATCTTGTTACGCACCAGACCGGACCTGAAGGAAAAAAAGTAAAAAGAGTTCTGATTGAAGGCGGAGCCGACATAGACAGAGAGCTTTATCTAGGAATCGTAATTGACCGTGCAACGTCGAGGCCCGTAATAATGGCAAGCGAGGCAGGCGGAATGGAGATTGAAAAGGTTGCCGCGGAGACGCCTGAAAAGCTTTTGAAGGAACATATTGACCCGAGAGTAGGTCTTCAGCCCTTTCAGGCAAGAAAGCTGGCATTCGGACTTAACCTTACAAAGGAACAGGTAGGAAAAGCTTCTAAGTTCATAATGGCCCTTTATAAGGCATTTGAGGCAACGGACTCATCGCTTGCCGAAATTAACCCCCTTGTGGTTACAAAGCAGAACGATGTTATCGCCCTTGATGCAAAAATGAATTTTGATGACAATGCCCTTTACAGGCATAAAGACATAGAAGAGTTGAGAGACTTTGACGAGGAAGAACCTCTTGAAATAGAAGCGTCAAAGTATGACCTGAATTACATAAAACTTGACGGCAACGTTGGTTGTATGGTTAATGGTGCGGGTCTTGCAATGGCGACGATGGATATCATAAAACTTGCCGGCGGGGAGCCTGCAAACTTTCTTGATGTGGGAGGCGGAGCAAATGTAGAGAGAGTCGCGAATGCCTTCAGAATTTTAATGTCGGACAAAAATGTAAAAGCAGTGCTTATCAATATCTTCGGCGGAATCGTTCGCTGTGACAGAGTCGCGCAGGGAGTTATTGAAGCAAGCGAAAAAGTGAAGATTAATCTGCCGGTAGTCGTAAGGTTGGAAGGCACCAACGCAAAGGAAGCATCTGAAATACTCGAGAAATCGGGTTTGAACTTTGCAGTTGCCAATGGGCTCAAAGACGCTGCCGAAAAGGTTGTTGCAGCCATTAAGTAAGGTATTTAAAAAAAGGGGAAACGGAGATACTGATATGAGCATACTTGTTGATAATAATACAAAGGTTGTAGTGCAGGGAATAACCGGCGGAGAGGGAACTTTCCATACGGGGCAGATGATTGAATACGGCACTAAAGTTGTCGCGGGGGTGACTCCCGGAAAAGGAGGCACCACGCACAATGACGTACCTGTTTTTAACACCGTCGCTCAGGCAGTAGGCGAAACGGGAGCAAACGCTTCGGCGATTTTTGTACCGCCTCCATTTGCGGCAGATGCCATTATGGAAGCGGCAGACGCGGGAGTTTCGGTCATAGTGTGTATAACCGAGGGAATTCCCACACTTGATATGGTCAAGGCCTATGAATATATTCAGGATAAAGAAGTAAGACTCATAGGGCCGAATTGCCCCGGAGTAATTTCACCGGGAAAATGTAAGATAGGAATTATGCCGGGCTTCATTCACAAGGAAGGAAGCATAGGCGTTATTTCAAGATCAGGAACTCTTACCTATGAAGCTGTTGCTCAGCTTACAAGCCGTGGTCTTGGGCAGTCGACGTGCATAGGAATAGGCGGGGATCCAATCATAGGTTCTAAATTTATCGATTTGCTAAAACTCTTCTCAGACGACCCTGAAACGGAAGGTATCGTAATGATAGGGGAAATAGGCGGTACCGCCGAAGAAGAAGCGGCAGATTTTGTAAAAGAAAATGTGAAGAAACCGGTAGTTGCTTTTATTGCGGGGCAGACTGCTCCTCCGGGAAGAAGAATGGGACACGCGGGCGCCATAATATCAGGCGGTAAAGGAACTGCGCAGGAGAAGATGGCGGCATTGAAAGCTGCAGGTATAGCCGTTTCTCCCGACCCGTCGTCAATCGGAGAAACAATGGCAGCAGCTTTAAAACAATCGTAAAAATATTCAAACTTAAAGGTTAGATAAATGGCAAGAACGGCTAAAGAAATAAAGATCAATGAAAAGTGGTGCAAGGGATGCGAAATATGTGTTGCTTTCTGTCCTACTGAGGTATTGGAGATGAAAGGCGCTGTTGCGGCAGTAAAACAGCTTGATAAATGTATTGTCTGCAAGCAGTGCGAGTTAAGGTGTCCTGATTTTGCAATAGAAGTCATTGAGAATGAAGAATAAAGAATAGTTTGTTAAGGTGTTTGTCTTCAGGAGATAAATACCTTATTTAGATATTACAAATACTCTGGAGGCACGAAATACGGTGGCAAAAAAGAAAGTTTTTTTACAGGGAAATGAAGCATGCGCGGAAGGTGCCCTTGCAGCCGGCGTAAGGTTTTTTGCCGGATATCCTATCACTCCTTCATCTGAAGTTGCTGAGATATTGTCAAGAAGGCTTCCTGTGGTTGGAGGAAAATTCATTCAGATGGAAGATGAAATAGCTTCAATGGGTGCTGTTATAGGCGGTTCCCTTGCGGGATCAAAATCGATAACCGCAACAAGCGGTCCGGGATTCTCCCTGAAACAGGAAAATCTCGGTTTTGCCTGTATCACGGAAGTTCCCGTGGTTATCGTCAATGTTATGAGGGGCGGTCCCAGCACGGGTCTTCCAACCTGCACATCGCAGTCTGATGTTATGCAGGCAAGATGGGGAACTCACGGAGACCATCCGATTATCGCTCTTCTTCCGTCATCAGTTGAAGAGTCCTTTCATCTTACGGTGAGGGCGTTCAACCTTTCTGAAAAGTACAGAACTCCGGTTATCCTTCTCCTTGATGAAGTCGTAGCGCATATGAGGGAAGCAATAGAGATTCCGGATTCTTCGGAACTCGAAATCATAGACAGGGTGAAACCGGACTGCAAACCGGAAGAATATCTTCCTTATGACCTTGATAAGGAAGTCAATCCGCTTCCCGCATTTGGAGAAGGATATCGTTTCCATGTTACGGGACTGAACCATGATGCTACGGGATTTCCCACAAGTGATTCAGCACTTGTACAGAAGGATGAAGAAAGATTGATGAACAAGCTTCTAAATCATCTTGATGATATCCTCACGTGGGAAGAGTATATGACAGATGATATGGATACACTCATTTTTGCATACGGATCGACGGCAAGGTCAGCGATGGCAGCCATAAAGCAGGCAAGAAAAGAAGGAATAAAAGTCGGAATGTTCAGGCCTATTACGCTTTGGCCCTTTCCCGATGAGAAAACAAGAGAGATTTGCGGTAAAGTGAAGAATGTAATTGTTCCCGAAGTGAATCTTGGAATGATTATCGGTGAAGTTCAGAGAGTGGCGCCGAAAGATAACTTAAATATAGTCGGTATAAACAGAGCTGACGGAGAAACAATAGTGCCTCAGCAGATACTGGATAAAATAAAGGAGCTTGCTTAACAATGAGTATTTATGAAAAATTTATGCGGCAGGATAAATTTCCGCATATATGGTGTCCGGGGTGCGGATATGGCATAGCCATGAAATCTGTTATGAGAGCCATAGACAGAGTAGGGCTTCAGAAAGATGAAATTACAATGGTTTCCGGCATAGGATGCTCGAGCAGAACTCCCGGTTATCTGGATTTTAACACTCTTCACACTACACACGGGCGCGCTCTTCCTTTTGCCACGGGAGTAAAGATGGTTAATCCCGACATGAATGTTATGGTGGTATCGGGAGACGGAGACGCAACGGCAATCGGAGGCAACCACTTCATTCACGCCGCAAGAAGAAATATAGATATCACTGTCCTTGTTTATAACAACTATATCTACGGTATGACGGGCGGACAATATTCGCCAACTACACCTCAGGGGAAATTTGCGACAACTGCGCCTTACGGAACCATAGAACCGCCTTTCGATGTATGCGACCTCGCGACTGCCGCAGGCGCAAGCTTTGTGGCAAGAGGAACGGTCTATCATGCGGTACCTCTTGATAAACTCATCGAGCAGGCAATAAACAAAAAAGGTTTTTCATTGGTTGAAGTTATGAATCCCTGCCCGACTTCATTCGGGAGGAGAAATAAACAACCGACGCCATTAGTTATGATGAATTGGCTCAAAGATAACTGCATACCTAAACAGAAGTTTGATAAGATGAGCGATGAAGAAAAAGCAGGGAAGCTTCCCATAGGTGTTTTCGTTAATATCGAAAAACCTGAATATACGGAACAATACAAGCTTCTGATAGACAGAGCTCAAAGTATGGCAAAGTAATTTAGCTTAAAGTGAGGATAAATAAGAGATGGCTAACGACAAAAAAGAAATAAGATTAAGCGGTTCCGGGGGACAGGGTCTGATTCTTGCGGGAGTAATACTCGGAGAAGCGGCATCCATTTATGAAAATAAGCATGCTTTGCAAAGTCAGTCTTACGGTCCCGAGGCAAGAGGAGGCGCAAGCAAATCCGATGTCATTATAAGCGATGAAAAGATTGACTTTCCTAAAGCTACGAAAATCGATGTTCTTCTTGCGCTTACGCAAAAAGCTCTTGATAAGTATGTAGTAGATCTTAAAAGTGACGGCATATTGATAGTTGATGAAGATCTCGTCAAGGATATTCCTTCTGATAAGTGCGGAAAGCTCATTAAAGTATCCATAATTGATATTGCCAAGAAAAAGGTAGGGAAAGTGATAACGGCAAATATCGTTGCATTGGGTGTGCTTGTAGGGGCAAGCGGGGTTGTTTCAAAAGATGCTGTTGAAAAAGCGGTGCTTGCAAGAGTGCCTGCGGCATTTAAAGACCTCAATAAAAGGGCGCTTGAAGAAGGTTTTAATGCCGCGTCTGCCTGATGATTCTTTTGAAAAATGTTTGCTGATAATTAGTGTTTAAAGACAGCTTATTAGGGGGAAAGGATAAAATCCTTTTTCCCTTTTTTTTTACATGATATACTGTCCCATTATCAACAGGGAAACGTGTCATTATTAATATTTTTTAAACTATCTCCGTTTATCAGGGGTTGAATGATTTAATGCCTGAAAGAAAACTATCCGTTCTGCTTGTAACGGAAAATCCTTCCACTATGAAGCTTTTAGCTTCCTGCTTTGCCCCCTCGGACTTTACGGTAACATATGCCTCGGACAGTCTGAAGGCAAAAAAGCTTATAGAAGAAAATGATTACAATCTAGTTTTTTCTTCCTTCAATATGAAGAACTATAACGGACTGGCGCTTCTTGAGTTTACGAAGTCAAAGGACCCGGTAACCGATGTCATACTGATGTCATCGGAAGGGACTATTTCAACTGCAATAGAATCATTGAAAAAAGGTGCCCATGATTTTCTTCAGCACCCCATAGATACGAAGTATTTCAAAAACTATCTGTCAAACCTTATTCAAAGGCATACGCTTTTAGATGAAAACAAACGTCTTAAGGAGATGCTTAAAATAGATTCGCAAAATGATGAAATTGTGGGAACAAGTCCGAAGATAAAAATGATTTATAAAATGATTGATGAAATAGCGCCTGCAGACGTAACAGTGCTTTTAGAAGGTGAAAGCGGTACGGGAAAGGAGCTTGTCGCACGCGCGATTCACAGGAGAAGTCACAGGAACGAAATGCCCTTTGTAGCTTTAAACTGCGGAGCATTGCCGGAAAATCTTATTGAAAGCGAGCTGTTCGGTCATCAAAAAGGGGCTTTTACGGGGGCAATTCAGAATAAGAAAGGAAGAATCGAACAGGCAAACAGGGGAACTCTTTTTTTAGATGAAATTGCGGAATTAAGTCTTGCCAATCAGGTTGACCTTTTAAGGGTTCTTGAAGAGCAGAAAGTGACCCGTATCGGCGGGCTTGAAAAAATCGATGTCGATGTGCGCTTCATCGCAGCTACAAATAAAAACCTTGAGGTACTTTGCCGGGAAAAACAATTCAGAGAAGACCTGTTTTATCGGCTAAATGTCATACGAATCACTCTTCCGCCGCTTCGCCAAAGAAGGGAAGATATTTCTCAACTTGCTTTGGCGTTTCTTAATAAGTTTTTAATTAAATATTCAAAAGAGATTGAGTCCATGGACAATGAAACAATGAACATTCTTAAAAACTATTCTTTCCCCGGAAATGTGAGAGAGCTTAAAAATATAATTGAAAGGGCAGTTGTCCTGTGTAAAAAAAATGTAATTACAATCGAAGATTTGCCTGAACAGATTTTTTCCCGTGTTTTGGGAGAGGATGAAAGGAAAAACAAAAAGGTGCTGAAGAATTTTTTATCACTGAAGGAAAGAGAGATGGAGGCAATTAAGGAAGCTGTAAATATGACAGACGGAAACAGGAGAGAAGCGGCTAATCTTTTAGGAATCAGCCTTAGAACTTTGCAGTATAAATTAAAAGAATATAATTTTTGATATTTGAAAGTCAGTCTGGTGTGCAAATATTGCACTTTTGATGCAAATATTGCATCTATTCGTTTAACCTGTTTTATCTTTTAAAATCAATATCTTAAAGTGTTAAAATATATTATATGTGCAATTATTGCATATATGGTTTGAGAATCTTGCTTGGAATAACTGAATAATTGAGCTTTATTTTATATTATTTTAATTTTTATTATATTTTTTATGCATTATTAAAAGTGGCACGATTATTGCAATAAAGCACAACGTTATGAAGATAGATTACTTTATAAATTCCGATTATATTCTGACAGATTTAAAAGGGGTATCAGTATCCGGTTGTCTCTATGAAATGCTTATACACCTTGAATCTGCAGGTGTTTTGGTTGACAAACAAAAGATGCTCGTTGAACTTATAGACCGTGAAGAGCAGTCTTCCACGGTGCTTTTCCCGAAAATAGCATTCCCTCATATTTATTCAAATGATGCAATAACCCCTGTAATATCAATTGGAAAATCAGTGACAGGCGTTAACTTCAAATCGGTAACAGGTGAAAAAATTCACTTTATTTTTCTTATTGTCCTTCCAACGGAGGGTGAATGGTTATGGATTTTCAGCGATTTGCTGGAACGACTTTCTGAAGAAAGTATATATGACAAAATAAAGAATTCATCTCAGGCAGTTGAAATCGCTATGCATATTAAGAAATTGACACCGTTTAAAACGAATGTTTCTTTTTATAAGGGAAAGGAGATTTACAATGAGAGAGCAGATTAGTAAATTAATCGAACTTCAGGAAATGGACACAAAAGCCTTTTCAAAAGCGAAAAAAAACAGCAAGAGAAAGAGAGGTTCGAAGTCGAGAGAAAAAATCACATCAACTCTAAGACCTAACATATTCTCACTTTATGAAAAACTTTACAGGGCAAGAGACGGAGAAGCGCTTGCAAAAATAGAAGACGGAACCTGTTCTGCCTGTAATGTTGTTTTACCAACGCAGGAAGTGGGCATAATAAGCGAAGAAAGAGACATTGTGCAGTGCTGGAATTGTAGCAGAATTCTTCACGGGTAATAATAATAATTTATTATTTTTTATTGTTTTCTTGATTTAGGGAATTTTTTAGACAAAAAAATCTCATATTCTTGACAAACAAAAAATCTGTATTATATTTATCGATTAATGAATTTTAGTTATACCACCCCCCTATCTCACTTTTGTTACTGAAATAACAGGATTTTATTGTGTAAACAGGTGATTAGCTAGGGTTTTAAAGGACTCATAATAATACTATGAAAATCAATGACATTTATAAAAAAGTCGTGGAATTGGGAATTAAAGTTGACCCCAGAGGCGCGAAAGGAGTCAAAGAGCAACTCAACCGTGAAAAGAGGGAATTCGACGAACTATCCAAGAATAAAAAGGCGTCTTTCGACAAGGAAAGGCTTGTAAATCCCTTTGCCGATACAAGAATTCTTTACGGTAACGTAAAAAAAGAAGTTAAAAATGTTCTTGTGGGTATAGATATAGAGGTAGGCGAGATTTTGCTTGCAGACAGGTTACGGGAAAAGGGAATAGATATTGACCTGGTCATAGCACATCATCCCGAGGGAAGGGCTATGGCTAATTTTTACGATGTAATGGGTATGCAGGCGGATATTTTGCATAAGTTCGGTGTTCCGGTACAGGTTGCAGAGGCGATGCTTGAACCCCGCATAAGCGAAGTTTCGAGAAGAATGATGCCCGTAAATTATAACAGGACGGTGGATGCGGCGTCATTGCTCGATATTCCTCTTATGTGCGTGCACACTCCCGCGGACAATGCTGTAACGAGCCATCTTCAAAATCTTTTCGGGAAGAAAAAGCCGCGCTATGTGAGCGATGTCGTCGATGTACTGCTTGATATTCCTGAATACAAATCATCGTCTCTCGATCAGAATATTCCAAAAGTGCTCGTGGGAAGCGAAAAAAGAAGTTGCGGAAATATATTCGTTGATATGACGGGAGGAACGGGTGGTTCCAAGGAAATGTTTCAGCATCTTGCCAATACCGATGTGGGAACCATTGTGGGGATGCACATAGGTGAAGACCACAGAAAAGAAGCGGAAAAGAATTATATCAATGTTGTAATCGCGGGCCATATGTCAAGCGATTCAATGGGGATGAATCTTGTATTGGACAGTCTAATAAAGAAAGATTCAAAATTGAAGATTTATACCTGTTCGGGGTTGAAGCGCTTCAGCAGGTTGAAGAAACATTAATAAAACAATATTAACTTAATTAACGATGCTTATTGATGACGGGAAAATAGAAGAGATAAAAAGGAGTTCGGATATTGTCGAGATAATATCTGAATATGTTTCCCTTTCAAAAACGGGAAATAATTTTAAGGGATTATGTCCCTTTCACAACGAGAAGACTCCTTCTTTCGTAGTTTCTCCGGAAAAGCAGATTTTTCATTGCTTCGGATGTGGTGCCGGCGGAAATGTCTTTACTTTTCTAATGAAGCACGAAAACACTTCTTTTCCCGATACGCTTCATCTTCTTGCAAAAAAGTACGGTATTGTTTTGAAATTTTCATCTGACAGAAAAGACAGCGAATCGTTGGAGTGGCTTTTCAGGATAAACGATGAAGCGAAAAAACTTTTTATATCGAATCTTAACGGTAAAGAAGGGAAAGACGCGTTTGCTTATTTGAGGGCAAGGGGCTTTGATGACGAGATTCTTAAAGAATATGAGATAGGTTACGCTCCGGCAAAATGGGAATACCTTTCAACCCTGCTCGCAAAAGATTATTCGGCAAAGCAGATTATCAAGTCGGGCCTTGTAGTGAAGAGAAATGACGGCAACGGTTTTTATGACAGGTTCAGAAACAGAATAATTTTTCCTATTTTTGACAGAGACGGCAGGACGAGAGGATTTGGCGCGCGCGCGCTCGACAAGGAAGAAGGGGCAAAATACATAAACAGCCCGGAAACGCCGCTTTTTAAGAAAAGCAAAATCCTTTACGGTTTTTCAAAGGCGAAGAAAGAAATCAGCGCGAAGAAGAGAGTCTTCATAACCGAGGGTTACATAGATGTCATAATGGGGCATAAATACGGATTTCCGGAAGTTGTAGCGCCACTCGGCACATCGTTGACGGACGAGCAGATAAAAACAGTGAAGATTTATGCTGATAACTTATTTTTTGTATTTGACGCGGATAAAGCCGGCGTAAGCGCGGTTGTGAGGTCCTGGGAGAAAATATCAGGGACAAAACTTTCTTCCAGAGTATTGCTTCTGCCTTCCGGGGAGGACCTTGACAGCACATTGAGAAAGAAAGGCAGAGGTTTCCTTGAAAAACTGACTGATGAATCAGTAGACACAGGAGAGTTTGTCATATCGAACATAATCAGCGGATTTGATATTGGTGATTCGGGAGGAAAGAAGAAGGCGCTGAATAAAGTTTTTGAAATGCTGTCATCAATCCTGGATAATTTTAATTTTGCCGTTTATTCTTCATTCTTGTCTGAAAGCTTAAAGGTTGATGAAAATCTTATTATAGATGCTTATAAAAAAATAAAAAAACCCTTTAATTATGAAAAGAAAAAAACTAACCATAATTATTCTCGAACAAAAGAAATTAACAGCGGATTTGTGTTGGAATCGTATATTTTAACGATTGCGATGACTTCCGGGGAGATGGGAGAGAGGATATTCGAAAAAATTAATCCCGAAACAATAGAGAACAAAGTTTTAAGAAGAATTGCTTTTAAAATAAAAGAGTCTTTGGAGAAAGGCAATTTTGAAAGTTTGGGAACACTGTTGCTACAGGAGAGCGATGATGAGTTGCTTGGATTGTTCAGTGAGCTAAGTTTAAAGAGTGAAGAAATTATTGATATAGAAAAAAGTTTTGATGACTGTCTTAAAAAATACCTTCAAAGAGAGATAAAGAGGAATCTTAAAACAAACAAGATTCAGATAGAAAAAGCTCTGATGAAAGGAGATAAGGCAGAAATCGATAGTTTATTAAGAGAGAATCAGAAGTTGCAAGCAAGCGTTAAAAATAGTTTTGTGACTACAACTTAAATTTTGGAGGCGCTCCTGCATGACAAATAGGAATATGCAAGAAATCAGATCGTTGATTAGTATCGGGAAGAAGAAAGGGTTTCTCACCTTTGACGAGGTGAGTGAAGTTCTTCCAAACAATATGACTGAGACTGATGACATTAATGACATTATGAATATGTTTGATACAAATGAAATTGAAATTATCGATTCCAAAAACGTATCATCCGAATCTGAATCATCAAACAACGGTGATAACGGACAGGAAAAAGAATTATTTGATGAAAAAAAGCTCAAGGAGTTCTTGAAAACAACAGTTTCTGTCCAGTCAAGAAGTGATGACCCCGTAAGAATGTATCTCAGGGAAATGGGGACGGTTTCTCTTTTAAGCCGTGAAGGTGAAGTGGCAATTGCCAAGAAAATCGAACAGGCGGAAAATCAAATCATAAATGCCGTTATAGGAACTCCTCTTGCCATAAGAGAAATTATCGAGCTCGGAGAAAAGATAAAAAGCGAAAAAATTTCCGTTGCCGACGTGGTTTCAATGGGTGAATTTGATGAAGTATACGCAGAGAAGGAGAAAAAGGAACAAAAGAGGTTTTTTTCGCTTATCGATAAAATCATGTCGAAGGAAAATATCTACAGGAAAGAGCTTGAGAGTTTAAGAAAACTTAAGAAAGACGGGAAAAAATACAAAGAAGTTAAGGAGAAAAGCGAAAAGAACCTAAAGGCGATGATGGAACACATCAGGAGTATTCGTCTTCGTGTGGATCAGATTGACAGGATTGCTGTTAAACTTGAAGGATTTGTTGAGAAGATAGAAGAAGTCGAAAAGGAAATTCTTCATTCTCAGGTTAAAATTAAAGTTTTTGAAAAGAGAATAGAGCGACTTAAGAAGTCAAAGAGCAAAACGAGAAATTCGAGAAAAAAGGATCTTCTGGCTTCCATAGAGGAAGAGAGCAAAAATATAAAGAATGCGAAAAGAAAAATAAAGAGAATCGAAAATGAGATGCAGCGCAATAAGGAAGACCTCAAGAATACGGTCAAGCTTATTCAGAACGGAAAGATAATTGACAAGAATGCAAAAGCTGAACTTGCAAAGGCAAACCTGCGCTTAGTAGTGAGCATAGCAAAGAAATATACCAACCGCGGACTTCAGTTTCTCGATTTGATTCAGGAAGGCAATATAGGGTTGATGAAAGCAGTTGAGAAGTTTGAATATAAGAGAGGATATAAATTCAGCACCTATGCAACGTGGTGGATTCGTCAGGCGATTACAAGAGCTATCGCTGACCAGGCAAGGACAATTCGTATTCCCGTGCATATGATTGAAACAATCAACAAGCTCATAAGGACATCCAGACATCTGGTGCAGGAAAACGGCAGAGAACCGACTCCTAAGGAAATTGCCGAAAAAATGGAACTTCCCGAAGATAAAATCAGGAAGGTTCTCAAAATAGCTAAAGAACCGATTTCTCTTGAAACTCCAATCGGTGAAGAGGAAGATAGTCATCTCGGTGATTTCATTGAAGACAAAAAGGCAGTTTGCCCTTCCGAGGCCGTAATAGGTCTTGACTTAAAAGACAAAGTAAGAGAAATATTGAAAACTTTGACCCCAAGGGAAGAAAAAGTTTTAAGAATGCGTTTTGGTATCGATGTTAACGCGGAGCATACTCTTGAGGAAGTCGGTAAAGATTTCAGTGTAACAAGAGAAAGAATAAGGCAGATTGAAGCGAAAGCTTTGAGGAAGCTTAGGCATAAGACCAGAAGTAAGGTGTTAAAACCTTTTGTGGGCCTTATTAATGGATGAATTTTATAAGTAAGAGCGGGCCCATAGCTCAGCTGGAAGAGCCACCGGCTCATAACCGGTAGGTCCCTGGTTCGAACCCAGGTGGGCCCAATGATGAAAAGAGATATGAAGAGAAAAAAGAGAATAATTAAAAAGGGACTTGTAAAAAACTGCAGGGTATTTTCCTGCAGATAAAAAAAAGAGTGCTTTAGAGCACTCTTTTTTTTTGCCCTATTGTTCTCTAAGTTAATTTTTAAATCGGGAGATTGTAAGTTGACTACTGAAATAAATATTCTTTACGAACTTCAGAAGATTGACAATGAAATCATTTCAATGGATGAACGGAAAAGCAGGATACCCCAGGAAATTGAAGACGCAAAAGAGGCATTACAAAAAGCTGAAGAAGAATTGAAAGCGTCGCAGGAGAGGTTTGAGGATTACAAAAAGAATATCAAGCTAAAGGAAGGTGAAATCGAGGACCTGAAAGAGAAAATCGTGAAAAGCAGAATAAAACAGAATGAAGTGAAAACCAACGAAGAATACAGAGCGCTTATAAAGGAAGTTGAACACCTTAACAGTAAGATTGATTCGACTGAAGAAGAAATACTTATAATGATGGATGAAAGCGGTACTTTCAAGGAAGACATTTCAAAGGCAAAGTCCCTTCTGGAAGAAGAGAAAAAGAAACATCAGGTAATGGAAGAAGAGAAGAAGAATGAGCTTGAGAATTTAGAAAAATCCATAGCGGAAAAAAGAGAGAAAAGAGAAAAATCTATCGGAAGCATTTCAAAAGAAAAATATAATGAGTACGAGAAGTTGATGAAAAAACGTTCATCCAGAGCAGTTTCCGTAATTGATATAGAAGGATTTTGCCCTGAATGTTCAGTACTTATACCTCCGCAGACCGTTAATGAAGTTATTATGGATGAAGAAATAAAAAACTGTCCTAATTGTCACAGAATGCTTTATTATAGTGAGAATGAAGAAGGTTAATCGTTGTTTTCGAAAGTTTTATTTCCTACGACTTTATACGGTATAAAAAATTGCCTGTAAGAAGATTTCAGGAAAACAATATAAAGGATTTTGACAAAAGAATTAACATACTTAAATTCGTAATTCTTCTTTCATTCCTGGCACTTTTGACAAGAGTTTTTTCCCTTCAGTATTTTACCTTTGACTTTCTTTATAACAAATCTCTGGATAATAAAGTAAAGCTTATAGAAAAGTCCGCTTTGAGGGGTACAATTTACGACCGCAACGGAACTATTCTTGCAAGAAATACTCCAAGCTTCGATGTGGCGATAATACCTTCGGAAATAGATTATGACGATGTAAAAACTCTCGACGCTATGGCTGATGTCTTTCAAAGGGAAAGAGAAGATATTATTGATGACCTCAAGGCGGTGCCCTATGCTTCAGGCACAAAACCCGTAATTCTCAGAAGAGGCATAACGAGAGACCAGGTCGCAATGATTGAAGAAAACAGGGATATACTAAAATCCGTTGAAATCATAGTCGGAGAAAAAAGAATCTACCCTTCCGGTCTTTTAGCGGCGCAGATACTTGGATATACCGGTTTCCCTTCTTCTGATGATATCGGCAGTAAAGAGCGCCTCAGTCTGAATACATTCATCGGTAAAAGCGGTATTGAAAAATATTACGACAATCTTTTAAGAGGTAAAGATGGTTGGGACGCAGTTCTTAAAGATACTTACGGCAGAGTGAAAGAAACTTCTCTCTATGCGGGAGAAGAGATTGAAAAACTTAGCGTAACACCCGAACCGGGGAAGGACATTGTTCTCTCCATAGATGAGCGTCTTCAGTCATTTGCGGAAAAACTTCTTGAAGGAAAAAAAGGAAGCGCCGTAGTTTTGGATATACGTTCGGGAGAAGTTCTTGCAATGGCGAGCAATCCGTCATTTGATCCCAATATTTTCGTCCGCGGAATAAGCAGAAGTGAATGGGATAAGCTTGTAAAAACAGAAGGTAATCCGTTTTTGAACAGAGGATGTTCCGCTGCTTACCCCCCGGGTTCCATATTCAAGGTAGTGACCGCTATTGCGGCGCTGGAGAAGGGAATAATCAATCCATCCACCAGATTCACCTGTAAGGGTTCCATAATCATAGGAAACCGTCTTTTCCACTGTTGGAATAAAGCCGGACATGGCAGTCTCAGCGTAAAAGGAGCAATTCGAAATTCCTGTAATGTGTTTTTCTATAATGTTGGAAAACTGCTTGGTTCGAAAGCGCTTCTTGAAGCGGCAAATAGTTTCGGGATAGGTAAAAAAACCGGAATCGACTACCCTTTTGAGGAAAACGGAAGACTGCCTGAAGCGGAAATTGCGCCCGGAAAAGGAAAAACAAAAGACATCAGGGCACCTCTTCTTGCCATAGGACAGGGAGATATGACAGTAACGCCTCTTCAGGCATCGTTAATTATGGCAACAATTGCCACAGGAGGAACAATGCCTGTGCCCAGGTTTTCAAGAAACTTTCCTTCCCAATCAGTCAATGTTCCTATATCCGTAAGAAGCGTGGATGTTGTCAGAAGAGCGCTTTTTGATGTGGTAAACAGCGGAGGAACGGGAAGACACGCTAAATTGGACAATGTCGCGGTATGCGGGAAAACGGGCACGGCACAGGTGGCATCGAGCTCTTTGAGTGAATCATATAAGGAGAGAAATATGCCTGTGCCGGAAAAATTCAGAGACCATGCCTGGTTTGCGGGGTTCGCCCCCTATAAAAATCCCGAGATTTCCTTTGCTGTTTTTATCGAGCACGGAGGGTCGGGAGGGGCTTCGGCAGCGCCCGTTGCGCGAGAATTATTGAACTTCTATTTTAAACTTGATAGAAATGTGGTCGAAAAAAGAATGGCAAAAATAAAAAATCAAATATAAAGGGGATAAATGTGTCAACAACTCTTATTACGGGTGGGGCAGGATTTTTAGGTTCGCATCTTGCGGAAAGACTTTTAAAAGAAGGCCATAATGTAATCTGTATGGACAATCTCATTACCGGAGATATGGACAATATTTCTCATCTTTTTGGCAATCAGAATTTTAAATTTATTGAATATGATGTTACGAACTTTGTCCATATTACCGGAAAGCTCGATAATATCCTTCATTTTGCCTCTCCCGCAAGTCCCATCGATTATCTCGAGTACCCCATACAGACGTTAAAAGTGGGTTCTCTGGGTACCCACAAAGTTCTCGGACTGGCAAAGGAAAAGAAAGCCCGGTTTCTCCTTGCTTCCACATCGGAAGTTTACGGAGACCCTCTTGTGCATCCTCAACCGGAAACCTACTGGGGCAATGTGAATCCAATCGGACCCCGCGGAGTTTACGACGAGGCGAAGAGGTTTGCTGAAGCGATGGTAATGGCTTATCACCGCTTTCACAATGTGGAAACCAGAATTGTGAGGATATTCAACACTTACGGCCCGAGAATGAGACTTAATGACGGCAGGGTTTTGCCTACGTTTATGTGTCAGGCGCTGAAAGGGGAAGATCTCAGCGTTTTCGGTGACGGATTACAGACAAGAAGTTTCTGTTACGTGTCGGACCTTGTCGAAGGAATATTGCGGCTTTTAAACTCTGATATCACCGAACCGGTAAATATAGGGAATCACGAAGAAGTTACAATACTTGAATTTGGAAAAGAAGTAATCGAACTTACGGGAAGCAAAAGCAAGATTGATTACAAGGAACTTCCCGAGGATGACCCCAAAGTAAGAAAGCCCGATATATCAAAGGCAATGAAGCTTCTTGATTGGAAACCGCAGGTAAGCAGAAGAGACGGTGTGCTTAAAACTCTAAGCTATTTCAAAGAAAAGCTTGGTATGAAATGAGCTGATTTGTAAACAATCCTTTTGTTTTTTATTAACCCATTCAGGAACGAAACTGGGCAGATATGTCAAAAATAGCCGTTGTAGACCTTCTTTTCCATTGGCCGCCCGACGGTGGTTCACGTGTTGACTTAAAGGAAATATTTACCCGCGTCGCGAAATACCATAGCGTAACTTTCTTTGTACCGCAGTTTTACCGCTATTATCCAAGAGGCGAAATCCTTGAGCCAGTTGAGGGAATTAAAATTGAATTGATTCCCTTCAATCCTTTGACATATAATTTTTTGCAGGTGCCTTCGAGAATCAAAAAGAAAGTTGACGAATACAATCCGGATTATGTTTTTATCGGGGACGGAGAGCTGATAAAACCCTACGTGATTGACTCCCTGAGGGATTATAAACCCATAATAAGGCATTACAGTTATGACGGTTACTGCATAAAGGATTACGGGACTTTATTCAGGCACGGAAAGATATGTGACCACTGTTATGTGGACACTCCTCTCTTTTGCCTTAAATGCTCAATTGCGTGGACGTTAAGGTGGCATCCGCGAAATGCCACTCACACTTTTATAACTTCTCTTGCTTTTACCCCTCTGCTTTACAAAACTTTAAAAAGGGGTTTTTCGTCGGCATCGGGTGTAATAGTTTATAACAATCAAATTGCCGAAATGGTAAGGAAGCTCAATAATAACTGCTATATCATTCCTTCCGGAGTTGACACTTCGCACTTTTCACCTGATGAAAATAAGGCGGAGAATAAAACCTTTTCCATTCTGATGTCGGGTAGGGTGGATGATTACGGAAAAGGATTTCACGTTCTTCATAAGGCGTGCAAAAGACTCGTCGAAAGAGGGTTTGATATTGAGCTTGTCATTACGGGAGAAAAGAAGGTAAAGGACGACTTCGTAAAATCCGCAGGATGGCTCAGTCCCGAAGAATTGCCATCTCTTTACCGCAAATCAGATGTTTCCGTAGTCCCGTCAATATGGATGGAGCCTTTCGGCATTGTTGCCGTTGAATCCCTTGCCTGCGGCATTCCCGTTGTAGCGTCACGCACGGGAGGCCTTGCCACAATCGTCGAAGAAGGTGAAACTGGATTGCTTTTCAACCCCGGTGACGATGAAAATCTTGAACAGGCCCTTGAAAAATTAATCAATGACAGGGTGCTTCTGAAAAAAATGAGCGGGAACGCGAGAAAGAGCGCCCTTAAAAGATTTAACTGGGATAATATCGTAAAGGATCATTATCTCCCTTTGTTTAACGATTAAGTGATTTGCTTATGAATATCTCTCTTTATATCCCCTGTTACAATGTGTCCCGATATATAGGCAAATGTCTCGATGGTGTCTTCGGTCAAAGCATAGCAATAGATGAAGTGCTAATCATAGATGACGGCAGCAGTGACGACACTCTCGCTATTGCATCGAAGTATAAGGTGAAAATCATTGAACACAAGCGCAACAAGGGACTTTCGGCGGCAAGAAACACCGCGCTTAAAAGCTGTTCGGGTGATTACATTGCCTCTCTCGACGCCGACTGTGTTCCTGAAAAAGACTGGCTTGAGAATCTTTTGAGAGAATTTCAGACGAATGATGTGGCAGGCGCGGGGGGGATGCTTGTGGAAGGATATCAGAAAACCGCCGCCGATTTGTGGAGGACGTTGAATATGCCTCAGCATTGGGGAGAGGAAAGAATAGTCAATCCGGAATTTCTTTTTGGAAGCAATAACGTTTTCAGAAAAAAACTTCTCCGCAAGGTTGGTTCATATAACGAAAAAATGGGAAACAACGGTGAAGACTACGACATGTCAAATCGTTTGAGAAAAGCGGGATTTAATCTAATATATACACCATCTGCAAGAGCGAAGCATCTTAGACAAGACAGCGTTTCAAGCATTTTGCGCACTTACTGGAATTGGTACAAGCGTTTTCACGAACCTGACGACGTTTCAAACCTTCTTTTTAGAATGCGCTATAATATTCATTGGTCCAGAAACAGAATAAAATCTGATATAAAAAAGAAAAATTACCATCTTCTGCCGCTTGAGATTCTACTCCCTTTTGATCAGTTGGGGCGGGATTTATCATATTTCTTCTCAGCCAAAAAATAATTTAACTATTCATTTTTTCGCGCATTGGCGACTTTTGAAGTAACCTTGATTCTTGTCAGGGAAAACCTGTTTATGAGGAAAAAAGGCCTGTAAATGTAGTAAGCAATCAGTTTCAATCCCGCCGCGTCATTTCCGTAGATGTCTTTCATTTTTTTTGGCCTTGGAAAAATATGAGATAGAAAAAAGAGCATTTTTCCCAAAATCCCGGGTTTGTTGAAAAAAGCAAGCCATCCGTCGAGAAGTATTTCTTCCGTATTTTCGCAAAGGAGAGTTTTCGTTACCGTTTCACTGAGCTTTGCCGATGACGCGGAAGCCAATGCCTGCGACTCCTTCGTTAATTCGGAAATTATTTCTGAAGAAAATAAGAAACTGCACATCGTAAGTGAGTAGCTAAGAGGTTCGGTAAGATTCAATTCTGACGCTCTTTCGAAAAGTTTTTTCCTGTCCAGAGAATCATTGAAGTTTCTAATAACGGAGTAAACATCGCAGCAGTGACGGGGAATGAATCTTAAATCCGCAATATGGGATTTTTTTGCAACGTGTGCCGAAATGGACAATAGAAGATTTTCCGGCGAAGGCGCTTTCAGGTTGTTTTCATTTATTGCCGGGATATCTTCCCATATCCAATCCGAGTTATCGACGGTGCCTGAAAATGTTTCCGCGGTTTTGAAATGCACCTCGATAGGTGAGTTGAACCCGGGATAATAATAATGAGGAAGATGGTTTATATTTTCAAGGCACCATTCAACATTTCCAGGAAAAGTAGTTGCCGTAAAACCGTTTTCCCCGAGAATCTTATCCACATCCTCTACATCTTCCTCCCTTATCATTATGTCGATGTCGCTCAGGTATCTCATTGCTGCCTGAGGATAAATGCCGTTTATGAGTGCAGTGCCCTGAAGAAGCAGGAATGATTTTCCGTATTGTGTGAAAAGTTGGGAAATAGTGATTAATATCTGTTTTATAAGCGCGTTTCTCGCGGCATTTGAGTGGTAAAGATGCTGAAGCTTCAGCATATCTTCTTCAGGCAGGATATCTATCAGTCCCGATTGTTTGAGATTGTAGAAGATAATTCCGGAAAGCCCGTACTTGAATGAAGCATCAACTGCAACATCCCAGTCTATGTTTTCAAGTTTAACGGATTTTAAATCATCATTTTTTATCCTGTCGATTATCAGGGGCGAGGACAGAAGAAGAACTATCTTTTCGGGAGGTATGAGGTTTATAATATCAGAAATAAAATCTTTTCCTTTGTCAACTCCTGCCATAACGGAAAGACCCTTCTCCCTTATTTGAAAAATATTTACACTGCTTCGCCTGACACTTAATTATCTTAACTCTTTTGGCAAGGCGATTCATCAATCTTTTTTAACCAGAGTGATTTTTCAGAGGTTGTCTGCAGAAGTAGAATAAAATTTAAAAGGGAGTTTTTCTTAATCGAGCACAATTATTACCATTCCCTTTTCAAGAAAATTACTTTTTTTGTTTTCAAACTTTATTTTTCTTGAATCAGCGTTTGATATGATGATTTCGTCTTTGTCATTTTCGTTTTTGACTGCACGTATTACAAGCGGATGCTTTCCCGCGCGCGCGCTTGAAAAAGCGCTTTGGAGATTTTTTGTATAAACTACAATATTCCCTTTCTTTATATCCGCAGAGGTAAATTTCGAAATGCCGTAAATCTCTTTTCTCTTTTCGTTCGTGATTTTTGGGAAGAGTACAGGAACGATATCAAGATGTCTTGCGTCAACGATTAATCCCGAATATTCTCCCTTGTTGATTTCTTCCGGTGTCTGCGCGATATCTGAAACGCTCTGCACAAATTTCCTTTGTTTCATTTTTTCGATTAGAAATTTGTCGGGATTCTCATCGGGAAGTTCCTTTCCCATATGGGGCATAAGCGAAGATGCAAGCTTTCCGTAAATCTGGAGGATGAGCGAGGTTTTCGCCTTATCGGTTGAGGTGAGAGACGATTTTTTATCCGCAAGCTTTACCACATTATTGATTTTTGCGCCCACATACCTTATGCTTTCGTTAAGGTCTTCAACAGAAACTTTCGAATCTAGCTTTACCTTTCTGACTATCTCCGTAAGGTTTTTCTTCGCTGCTATGAAGGATTTCCTTTTCGCGAGTTCTTCCGCAAGCTTACGAGGAGCGAGAGATTCATCAACTGGCGCGCTGCCCCAGGCGAAAATTATTCCTCTGGACCAGTTTATTCTTCCGTAGTCAAAATACTGAATGGTATCCGAAGCAAAGCACTGATATGCCCCCATAAGCGTAGAAAGAATGAATGCTGCAACTACGATATATTTCAAAGTATTTTTATTCATAGCGACATCTGATTATGGGAAAATCGATAACAAATCAAGATAAATTAAAAAATGCCACATATCGTCAGGCTTTTGAAGACAATTGTGAAACAGCTTCGATTACTTTGGAGATATCGTTTTCGCTGTTAAAATAATTCAGTGAAAACCTAACTATGTTTCCTGTTCTGAAATGGCGCGCGATGATGCCGTATTTTTCATAAAGTTCATTTACGGCATCGGCAGATGCCATTTTGGTAAATATTATTGAAAGAAGCCCTGAATCGGGTTTTTTCGAGTAATTTGAAGGTGTAAGAATTTTTATACCGCTCATTTTAGAAAATTCATCAGTAATTATGCGCGCGTTGTTTTTAATAGTCTCTTCTATTTCATCGATTCCCGTTTCATCGAGAATGGATATTCCCATATCAAGCCCGTTCATCAGCGCGGCATTCGTATCGAACATCTCAAATCTTTTTGCTGACTCAAAAAGTTCCATCGAGGGTCCTTCAAATGCGAATTTCCTTATTGACCTGTATCCAGCGTTAATGCTCTGAATTTTTTCGAGCATCTCTTTCCGTATATACAATGCGCCCGTGCTTTCAGGGCCTAGCATCCATTTTTGCCCCGGGATTGCGTAAAAATCGCAACCCAACCCGTGCACGTCAACCTTAATCTGCCCGGCGGACTGAGCGCCGTCAACAAGTACCGGAATTTCCTTCTCCCGCGCAATGCGGCATACTTCCTTAATCGGAAGACAAAAACCCGTCATGCAGGAAACATGGCTTAACATAATCAGCTTTGTTTTTTTGCTCAGGGCCTTTTTCAGATTATCTATGAAAACTTCCGGCGCGCCTGTCTTGACAACCTTCAGATTTATGCCTTTCAGGTTTTTCAGCTGAAGCCAGGGTACGATTCCCGCGGGATGCTCTTCGGAAGATATTATTATTTCATCTCCGGGTTTAAAGGTAAAACAGGTTACTATCATATTTATTCCCGAAGACGTGTTCTGCGTAACTGCTGTTTCATCCTCCCCGGCGCCTAAAAACTTCGCGGCTTTCTGCCTTAAAGAATTCCTCACCGAGTCCTGCACTTTTCTTATTTTTTGGCTGCCAACTCCCTCCCTGGACTCAATTTCATTTATTTCGTTTATTGCCGAGAGTACTCTCGTTGACCTCGGCGCGCACCATCCCGTATTCATATAAACATATTTTTTAAACACGGGAAATTCTTCTCTGATTTTTTCTGATATATTTTTTGTGAGCATTCTTTTACAGAATCCGGTTTATAAATTGAAAAAAGCTTATAATCAGCGTTTCTTCTTTCTTGGCTTCTTTTTTCTTTCGCTTAAAATTGTCGAAAGCTCTTTCATAAATTCGTTTATATCCTTGAACTGCCTGTAAACGGAGGCGAATCTTACATATGCAACATCATCGAGCTCGTGAAGCCGGCTCACTACGAGCTCTCCGACTTTTGAACTGGGTATTTCCTTTTCTCCCGTTTCCCTGATAATCTGTTCGACTCCTTCAAGAAGGGCTTCCTGCTCGTTGACGCTTATAGGTCTTTTTTCGCACGCTTTGGCAATTCCTGCGAAAATCTTTTGCCTGTCAAAGGGTTCTCTTCTCCCGTCCTTTTTGATTACCATGGAAACCACATTTTCGATTCTCTCATAGGTCGTGAAACGGTTTCCGCATTTTAGGCATTCCCTGCGCCTTCTTATAGTCGTGGCGTCTTTTCCTGCCCGGGAATCGACTACCTTGTCTTCGGTGTATCCGCATTCGGGACATTTCATTTAGAATAAATCCTGTATAAGGTTATTTTTCCTCGACTCTTTCAATTATTACCATTTTGATGCCTGCTTCCTCAAGCATTTCCTTCGCGAGGGAATCGGGGTATCCTTCCGCATAATATATTTCTTTCACTCTGGAATTGATGAGCATCTTTGCGCAAAGAGAGCAGGGGTGATGGGAACAGAAAACCTTTGAGCCGGAAATGGTGACTCCCGATATTGCCGCCTGAATAATGGCATTCTGCTCGGCGTGAAGGGCACGGCAAAGCTCGTGCCTTTCTCCTGAGGGTATGTTGAGTTTCTTTCTTATGCATCCGGTTTCCAGGCAATGCGTAAGTCCCGAAGGTGCTCCGTTATATCCCGTGGCGAGAATTTTCTTGTCCTTCACTATGACGCACCCCACCTGTCTTCTCATGCAGGTTGACCTCGTTTTCACGATTTGGGCAATCTGCATAAAATATTCGTTCCACGACGGTCTTTCTGCAGGTGGAGTTTCTTTAGTCATTCTGAAGACGCTGGCTATAGTAGGGAAATGATTTGCAAAGCTCTTTAACTTCGGACTTTACCTTATTGAGAAAATTCTCATCGTCTTTGTTGCCGATTACATCGTTAATCCATTTTCCAATGGTTTTCATTTCGTTTTCCTTCAATCCTCTCGAGGTAACGGCAGGCGTGCCTATTCTGATTCCGCTTGTAACAAAGGGACTTCTCGTTTCAAAGGGAACGGTGTTTTTATTTACCGTTATTCCCGCCTTCTCGAGAGCTCCTTCGGCATCCTTGCCCGTCAGGTCTTTATTATTGAGATTCACGAGCATAAGGTGCGTGTCAGTGCCTCCCGAAACGAGATAAAATCCGTTATTTACGAGTTCAGATGCGAGCGCCTGCGCATTGTTTATTATCTGCTTTTGATATGTCTTGAATTCATCGCTCAGCGCCTCTTTGAAGGCGACTGCCTTTGCCGCGATTACGTGCATAAGCGGACCTCCCTGAATTCCCGGGAATATAGTTTTGTTAATCTTCTTTGCAAGCTCTTCGTTGTTTGTCATTATCATGCCCCCGCGTGGTCCTCTCAGTGTTTTGTGTGTTGTCGTGGTGACGAAGTCGCAGTAAGGCATTGGATTGGGAAAAAGCCCCGCGGCAACAAGTCCGGCGTAGTGGGCAATATCAGCCATTATCATTGCGCCAGTTTCGTCGGCGATTTCCCTGAATTTTGCGAAATCTATTTTTCTCGGATACGCGCTCGCTCCCACAACTATGAGTTTTGGTTTATGCTCGAGGGCGAGCTTTCTTACCTGTTCAAAATCTATCGTTTCAGTGTCCTTTGTGACGCCGTAAAAATGAATGTCATAGAGAATACCGGAAAAATTAACAGGACTTCCGTGAGTAAGGTGCCCCCCATGTGACAGATCCATTCCGAGCACGGAATCTCCCGGTTTGCATACTGAAAAATAAACTCCCATATTCGCCTGTGAACCGGAATGAGGCTGAACATTTACAAATTGAGCGCCGAATATTTTTTTTGCCCTCTCGATGGCAAGGGTTTCCGCTATGTCCACGTACTGACATCCGCCGTAATAGCGTTTGCCCGGATAACCTTCCGCGTACTTGTTTGTCATTATGCACCCTTGCGCTTCGAGCACTGCTTCGCTTACCATATTTTCAGACGCAATGAGCTCGAGTTTGTATTCAAGGCGTTCCGTTTCGCCTTTAATAGCTTCCGCAAGTTCGGGATCGATGTCTATGAGCTTTTTCAATTTTAAACTCCTTTTTTATTAATTTTTTTTTCAAGAATATTTTTTTCCGCTGCAGTGATTTTATCAAGACGTCTTTGATGCCTATCACCGCCAAAGGGAGTGTCTAACCATATCTTCGTGATTTCAATTGCTGTTTCCTCGTCGAGGACTCTTTCTCCGAGAGCGAGAATATTAGAATCATTGTGCTCTCTGCTCATCTTTGCCGTAAAATCATTGTGGCAAAGTGTTGCTCTTATGCCCGGGAATTTGTTTGCAGTAATGGACATTCCTATTCCGGTACCGCAGATTAGAATTCCTTTTTCGGCTTTTCCCTCTAAAACGCCTTTTGCAACGATGACTGCATAATCAGGATAATCTACGGAATCCTTGCTGTTTGTGCCAACATCTTCAAAAGGAATATTCCTGCTTTTAAGGTAGTTTTTTATCTTTTCTTTCAGATTGAATCCGCCGTGGTCAGCGCCGATGAGAATCATTTTTTTGCCCTCATTTTTTGATTAAAACCTCGTTCGAGTTATATTGAAGACGGCGTTCTTGTCAAGAGGACTTTTTCGTTCATTCTTTTGCTTGTCCAAAAGGAGGTTGTATATCTTGTTCCCATGGCTAAAGGGAACATTTTGTTCATTCTTTTGCTTGTCCAAAAGAACGAACCAAGAAAATGAC
>CAZJVM010000014.1:0-49074 GCA_964549305.1 uncultured bacterium | reverse complement strand
GTCCCCCCAAACCTTGTCAAATATTTTGCATTAAGGCTTTCAACGGAAATCAAAATGACGTTCAATTTCAGTTCTTCTCCGTTCCCGTCAATATTTCTTAAAATGTCATACAGGTTCTGGCTTAGGCTTTCAAATCAAAAGGTTAACGGCGCCAGTATATAGTTAATCACGGGGAACATCAATCATTCTCTTGAGGGCGCGGTATGCCTTCTCCCGAATATCCTTCTCCACTTCGACAACGGGAGAAAGTGTTTCAAGTGCGCTCAAAACATCTATCAGGCGGGTAAGCTTCATATTGGGACATATCATTACATTGTCTGCGGGAAGGTGAAAGGTCTTGTCAGGATTTTCTTTCTTCATTCTGTAGAGTATTCCCTGCTCCGTGCCAATTATGAATTCCTTGGAAGGATTATCCTTAACGAAACTATACATACCGGATGTGCTGCAAACATGGTCTGCGTGCTTAACAACATCGGGAGGACATTCCGGATGCACCACAAGAAGCGCCAAGGGATGGTCCTCTTTCGCCCGAATCACATCCTCCTCTTTCAGCAGGTGATGTGTCGGGCAGAATCCCTCCCACGGGATTACCTTTTTCGATGTAAACTTTGCCGTATTCATTGCAAGGTTTTTATCGGGCACCATCAAGACCGTATCCTTTTCAACTGAATTGACAACATTAATAGCGTTTGCCGATGTGCAACAGATATCACTTACGGCTTTTACTTCCGCGGTGGAATTGACATAGCAAACTGTTTCTGCGTGAGGATACTCCTTTTGCTTTTCAATAAGCGCTTTCGCGGTAACCATATCCGCCATAGGACATCCCGCCTCGAGTCGCGGTAGAATAACGGCCTTTTCGGGAGAGAGTATGCTTGCGCTTTCCGCCATAAAATGAACACCGCAGAAAACAATCACTTCGGCATCGCTTTTAGACGCCTCGATGCTTAATCCGAGAGAATCGCCGCATATGTCGGCAATCTCCTGCACTTCGTCGCGCTGATAATTATGAGCAAGGATTATGGCATTCTTTTCCTTCTTCAGTTCAATAATTTTCTCTCTTAACTCATCATCTGAAAATACGTTATCCATGCCGCCCATGAGAAAACTCCAAATTTATCCCTTCTAAAAAAACCTTACAATTAACTGCATCACAATGTTTGCGTATATGCCGGCAATAACATCATCGAGCATTACACCTGTGCCTCCGGGTATTTTTTCCGCTGCTCTTCCGGGAAAGGGTTTTATAATGTCCATTATTCTAAAAATCACAAATCCCGCTATTATATACTTCCAGTCAAATGGAATTAGGAAAAGAGTTATGAGCATCCCCACGACTTCATCTATTACTATCTCCGAGCTGTCCTTTCTCCCATAATACTCCTCTGCGCGTGTTGCGGCAAAACACCCTCCCGCAAAAATAACAATCGTCACCGCTGCAAACAAATAAGGCGAAAAATCTGCAATAAAATAATAAACAACCAGTCCGCCCAAACTACCGAATGTTCCCGGAACTATGGGCGCATAGCCCAGATAAAAGAAGCTCACGAATATAATAATTAGTTTTTTCATTGCGCAGACTATATAAAAATAAAGATGTTTCTGTCAAATAAGCGAATGGTTTCAGGAATCCTGCCTGTATAATAAAGATACAGATGATATGATTGAATTGACAGTTCTCTTTTCTTATTATACTTTTAATCTTGAATGTATATTATTTCTTTGTTCTTGAATACACAAGTATAATAAGAAGTGAATATTTCCGAATTCAAAAAGAAAAAAACCGGAAGCTTTACAAGAGCGCCTCAAGGATATGAAGCTTTTGTTCCCAATCCCCTTCCGCCAGATATCGAATTATCGTGGAGTCTTGTAAAAGAAATATCCGATGCTGAAAGAAGCCTGAGCCGTCTTGAAGGTTCATTGAAATTTCTTCCCGACCCAAAACTTCTCATAAGTCCCTTCGTCAGGCGTGAAGCCGTGCTTTCAAGCCAGATAGAAGGAACACAGACATCTCTTTCGGACCTCTTTTACTTTGAAGCCATTCAAACTTCCGAAAAAGATCTTCCCGATGTGAGGGAAGTATCCAATTATGCTCAAGCGCTTGAATCCATTTTTAATGAAAAACAAGAGAATGAAATCAATCTTGAGTTTATAAAAGAACTGCACAGCAAACTTTTTGCCGGATCTGACAAGGGATTTAACACGCCCGGAAATTTCAGAACTACGCAAAACTGGATAGGGACAAAAGGATGTAATCTTAATGAAGCATTTTTTGTTCCTCCCCCGCCTGATGAAATGTCAGCATCCCTCGAGAGTCTTGAATCCTATATTTGCCGGGCATCGCATTTTCCGGGACTTGTAAAAACCGCGCTCATCCATTTTCAATTCGAAGTCATTCATCCTTTTGCAGACGGGAACGGTCGCATTGGAAGGCTTCTCATCGTTTCGCTTCTGAATAAATACGGGCTTTTGTCGAAACCACTCCTTTACCTGAGCGCATATTTCGAAAAAAACAGAAGTGAGTATTACAGGCTTCTTCTTGCGGTAAGCCAAAACGGTGAATGGGAAAATTGGATTCGCTTTTTTCTCAGAGGCATTGCCGAGCAATCGAGAGATGTAGTCGAAAGGGTAAACCTTTTGCTTGCTCTTCGCCAGCGGTATAGAAACACCTTCCAGTCGGTACGCTCATCAGCCCTACTGCTAAAACTTATAGACGGCCTATTTTCAAATCCCGCCGTTACTGTGAGTCGTGTTGCCGAAAGCTGCGAAATCACACCCCGTGCAGCGCAAAAAAATATCGACAAACTGATTTCAAAAAATATTCTAAAGGAAATAACCGGCAAAAAGAGAAACAGAGTATTTGTGGCGCCTGAAATTGTGAGAATAGTAGGTGAAAACAAATTATAAATCTACTAACAATACTTATCGCCTTTAAAAAAAGGATTTTCTTATGGAAATGACCGTATTAGGAAGAACAAATCTTGAAGTTACAAAAATGGGGCTTGGCGGCATCCCTCTTTCAACCGTTATGGGCGGAAAAGACGAAGAAACTATCAGCAAGGTTATCAACGAAGCTCTTGATTCGGGAATAAACTTTATCGACACATCACGCGTTTATATGGATTCGGAAGACAATATCGGTGAAGTTATGAAAACACGGAAAGAAGAATGTATTCTTGCAAGCAAATCACACAGAAGGGGATTTGATGAAGTGCTCGAAGACCTTGATGAAAGCCTCAAAAAACTTCAGACCGATAAAATCGAAATTTATCAGATTCACGAACTCGGACCTGATGAAGTTTCGCAGGTTACAAAAAAAGGCGGAACCTTAGACGCTTTTAAAAAAGCTAAATCAGAAGGATTAATTGATTTCATAGGCCTTACAAGCCATCACACAAAGGTTATGGTCGATTTAATTAAAACGGAAGAATTCGACACCGTAATGTTTCCATTCAATGTAATAGAAAGAGAGCCTGAAAAAGAATTGATAGAGCTTGCAAAATCATTGAATGTGGGAAGCATCGTAATGAAAGCACTTGCAGGAGGAGTAATAAGAAATATCGAAAAATCTCACAAATTTCATAGAGGATATCCCCTCGATAACATTCTTGTGGGAGTCGCAACGATAGAAGAACTGGATGAGAACATCAAATATATAGAATCAACCGAAGCTTTGACAGAAGAGGAACTCAGGGCATTTGAAGAAGAAGTCGCGCCTCTCGGAAAAGACTTCTGCCGCAGATGCAACTACTGTATGCCTTGCCCAAACGATATTATAATCCCCGTCATGATACATCTTACGTGGCAGAGGATAAACGGACAGGGATATGAACAGATGACTGACGAGGATAAGGAAAGGGCAAAAAATCTATCTATCTGGTGGCAGGCATGCGTTGAGTGCGGGGAATGCGAACAAAAATGCCCCTACGACCTTCCCACAATCGAGAGAAAAAAGGATTTGATGGAAAAATTTTCCTGATTCTTTTATACCTCGATTAGCTCGGCTTTTTTGAGATCTGCCGTTCCAAGTCCCAGTTTTTCTGCATATTCGAGCACAGGCGTCCACATATCGGCGCTGTATGTGGAATCGTGTTCTGCCATAAGATTTGAGCAATAGGCATCTGTTGCGACAATATCACCGCTTATAATCATTTTGTTAATGCCTTTTTTAACCTTTCCCCTGGTAAGATAAGGTCCCGATACGGTGAGGAGGTCTTGAGCGTCCACGATATTGAGCTCACACCTAACAGCATCGGAAAACTCCGCGGCAAGCTTTCTGAAGGGAATCTTGAACTCCTCGTTCCACTCTCCCGATGTTACCGATTTCCCGTTATGGAGTTTTAGATGTCCGTCCCAGCGGTTTGACCCGCGCACAGAACCAAAATGATTTTTCATTGCGCAGGTAAATCCCGCGTCGTCGTGCCGTTTTACATTGGGAATATTTATTACCACATCCGCAACCCTCATATGATTTGAAAGACCCACAGGATTTTGCACAACCCAACCTTCCTTTTTCACATCAGTAAAAGCTTTATCATCGGCAGGGTCAACAGCAATTGCTTCCGCGCCAATTTTCTTGACATTTTCATAAAGCCCCATCAATCTGAAAGTCCTTTGAGGAACGGAATCGTAAATTGTAACCTTCTCAGCGCCTGAATCAATAACGGTTTTTAAAACAGAAATAAGGAAATCCGGCTCTGTGCATACCGGGAAAGGAGTGGGCGCGACTGCGTTTGGTTTTAAAATTACGGTTTTCCCCTTTACCAGTTTTTCGAGCCCGCCTATTTTATCAAGCGCCTTTTTAAATCTTTCTGCACGGTCTTTCCCTTCAGATACGACAAGAAGAGGTTTCCCTTCCTTTAAATATAAGTTGCCCAGCCCTTTCCTCGGGGAAATTATTTCTTCCGCAAAAGCATTCCCGCTATTGAAAGAAGAAAACTGATAAGCAAATGCGCCCGCAACACCATAAGATGTTTTTTTGATAAAATCCCTTCTTGAAAATCCGCTTTCGTTCTTTTTCATTGGAATTCCTTATTATTTAAAAAGTGAAGCATTTAGCGCCCGCGCGCTTTTTTTTAATAGCTATTATATTGATTCATACCTGTCAAAGCGATTTATCTGTTTATATTAAATTCATTATAATATAGTTTAAAAGATATTGATTTATGAAAGATTTAGAAAGGTCAGATAATGAAAACGACTAAAATCTATTCTCATTCACGTCTCGGGACATTTGAAAACTGCCCATTGCAATATAAATATCAGTACATTGACAAGATTAAGCGTTACGAACAAGGCATCGAGGCATTTATGGGGTCGATGTTTCACGAGGCAATGGAAAAACTTTACGGCGAACTCAAATTCAAAACACTCACTCTCGATGAACTTATTGCTCATTTTGAATCACTATGGGAAAAAAACTGGTCAGACAACATACTGATTGTAAGGAAGGATAGAAAAAAGGAGGACTATTACGAACTTTGCAAGGGATGTATCAGAACATATTATAAAAAGTATTATCCCTTTAATTCTTCGCAGTTAATCGGACTTGAACAATATGTAAAAATTAATCTTGACGGTGAAGGGAAATACCGTTTGGGAGGATATATCGACAGACTATCCCAAAGAGAAGACGGCACATACGAAATTCACGACTATAAAACGTCAGGCACATTACCCACTCAGGAAAAAGCTGACTCTGACCGCCAACTTGCGCTTTACCAGATTGGGGTGCAGGACCTGTGGAACGATGTGAAAAAAGTGGATCTAATCTGGCACTATGTTGTCTTTGATAAGGAAATAGTGTCTAAGAGAGATTCTGATAATCTTAAAAAAATCAAGACGGATACAATCGCCCTTATCGACAAAATTGAATCTACGGAAACATTTGAACCGCATAAAAGTTTCCTTTGCAACTGGTGTTCATATCAGGACCTCTGCCCTTTGATTAAACATAAAAAGAAGCTGGAATCCCTTCCTGAAAACGAATATCTCAATGATGACGGTGTAAAGCTTGTTGATAGATACGCAAACTTAAAAGAAGAAATCGCCGAAAAAAAAGCGGAGATAGAAAAAGTCAGGGATGCCCTGTTCAGTTATTCCGAAAAAGAACAGTTAAAAGTCATTCGGGGAAGCGTAAAAGAGCTTAAAATATCCGAAAGTGAAAAAATTTCTATACCGCCGAAAAAGAGTGAAGAGCGTAAGCAACTTAATAAAATCATCCGCTCTTTCAAAAAATGGGACGAAGTTTCAACTCTCGACACTTTTGTGCTTGAAAAAATTCTAAAATCAGGCAGTTGGAATGAAGATATGTTGCAAATGGTAAAGAAATTAACAGAAACAAAAAACGTAAAAGAAATCAGAATGTCAGTTCTGAAAGATAATTAGATTATATTTATCTAATAATTTTGTCGGACAATTCATTTTTACATCTCTTCAAAGATAAGTTATTTTTTAATTTGAAATTAAATTTAGCATATTTTCTATAAAAAAATATTATTAATTGACTTTAATTTTTTTCATCATAATTTAGAGTTGAATTTTTAATAATTCAATATACTCAACTGTATGAAATCTATATCCAAGGGGTAAATCATATGGACCTGCAAAAATCTAAAAAACTTGGAAGTCTTCTTCTTGAGTCCGGACTTATAACCCAAAATCAACTTGACCAGGTACTCAAAAAACAAAAATGGAGTAAAAAAAAATTCGGGGAGTTAATCGTGGAAATGGGTTTTGTATCAGAAATAGATATAGCCAAAACATTTTCTCTCCAACTGGGAATAGAATTTGTGGATTTTTCCACTATAGTTGTAGAACCGGAAGCTATTCAGTTGATTTCGGAAAAGATTTGTCTGAAACATATGGTCCTTCCAATCAACATCGACAAAAACACCCTAAAAGCGGCATTTACCGACCCTCTGGACCTTGCGGCAATAGATGATCTCAGTTTTGCGTCGGGACGGTCTGTCAAACCCGTTCTTTCAACGGCAAGGCAAATAAAAGAAGCAATCGCCCAGTACTATCATTTATCTACCCCCGTAGAAGAATTGGTTAAGGGAATGGCGGCGCCCGGAGTGGTGGAAATAGTTTTTTCATCGGAAGATGAGATGGAAGTATCCGAGCTAATAAAAAAGAGTGCAGACCCTCCGATTATAAAAATGGTTAACAGTATTCTTGCAAGTGCTGTTCAGCACGGTGCAAGCGACATTCATATAGAACCGCGCCAGAAAAAATTTATGATGAGAGAAAGAATTGACGGGATACTGCGTGATGTAATGGTCTTCCCAAAATGGACTCAGGGTTTCATAACTTCAAGAATCAAAATTATGGCAGGTCTTGATATTACTGAAAAAAGGATCCCTCAGGACGGAAGAATAAAAATTCGCATTCAGGAAAGAGAAATGGATTTAAGGGTTTCTACTCTTCCAACAATATACGGAGAAAAAATTGTTATCCGGCTTTTAAATGCACGCTCGGATATATTGGACCTCGATGAAATAGGTTTTTCAGGAGATGACTTTCAAAAAATAAAAACTATGGTAGAAAAAAATCAGGGAATTGTATTAGTAGCAGGTCCCACAGGCAGCGGGAAAACTTCGACTCTTTACGGAATGTTAAATCATATTAAATCTCCTGATATAAATATTGTATGTATTGAAGATCCTGTTGAATATGAAATATCTAATGCAAATCAGGTGGCAGTGAACGATAAAATAGGTCTCTCATTCCCTTTTGTCCTCAGGTCAATACTAAGACAGGACCCCGACATAATAATGTTAGGTGAAATCAGAGATTCCGAAACTGCGTTAATATCCTTTCAATCGGCAGTAACGGGACACAGTGTATTCAGCTCTATCCATACCAACAGCGCAATAGGCACAATAACAAGGTTAAAAAATATCGGTGTTCTTCCATACCTGATAGCTTCTTCCTTAAATGGAATAATCTCACAACGTTTAGTACGACTCCTGTGCCCCTCCTGTAAAGAATCTTATACCCCTGATGCAACGGAATTTGCGAATTTAGGCATGTGTAAAGAAGAATTAAAAGACATAACTTTTTTCAGGGCAAAAGGATGCAAGGAGTGCAATTATCTTGGCTACAAAGGAAGAATAGGACTGTTTGAAGTGCTGGTCATAAACAAACAGATTAAAAAAATGATTCTTGATGAAGCATCGGAAGATGATATTGAAGAAGTTGCCGTATCTTTCGGGATGAAAAAAATACTTATTGATGGGATCAATAAAGTTTCGGCAGGAATAACTACTCTTTCAGAATTAAACAGAATTTTTGCTTTTGAAGAGGAATCAATGAACTTTTGTCCCGAATGCCACGGTTATCTAAAATCTAATTTCGTAGCTTGCCCTTTCTGCTGTCATTCAATTTCCGCAAAATGTTTTTCTTGCGGAAAACATGTTCACGCCGAGTGGAAATACTGCCCCTTCTGTATGACTGAACTTGGAACAATGAACTATGTTTCAGCCCACTGAATAATTAGAAAAAACGTTTCATAGGTAAATAATTTATTTAGATTCCGATAGAATTGCTTTTATTTTTTCCGACGCATTGCCTATTACTGAATCACCGTGTCCTACAAAACACAAATCAATGGGTATTTCACTTATCTTCTTAACGGAATTTATTGCTTCTCCATGGCTTTCACAACCTGCCTTTAAAGGCATTCTCAGTTTAGGCATTGTACTCAAAGAATCTCCAACAAAAAGAGCTTTCTTCTCTTTCAAATAAAAACTCAGACTTCCTAATGAATGTCCCGGTGTGGAGATGACTTCAATACCTCCGCAGGAATCAATTACTTCTCCTCCTTTGCACGAAATATCAACGATAACAGGTTCATATTTCCATACAAAAGTTTCCATAAAAAACATTATTGCTTTAAATATCTTACCTCCGAAACCGCTTCTTCCCATAGTCCACATTTTCTTTTTCCCGCCCACAAAATCCACTTCATTGCTGTTTGCCACAACTTTTGCTTCTGTTGCCTCTTTAATTTTTGAAAGTGAACCTATATGGTCCATATGGGCGTGAGTAATAAGAATATGAGTCAATTCCCCGGGATTGCGTCCGATTTTTTTAATGGAGTCTAAAATAATTTCATAATCTCCCGGCATCCCCGTATCAACCAAAACAAGATTGGTGTCTACAATTAGAAAAATATTAGAGCGAGTCCCTTTAATTTGGAAAATTCCATCAGCTACTGATTTAATCTTATCCATTTTAATCTCCATAAGGAATATTTTTTAATTTGCTAATTTTACATTGGCCTTCTGCTTCATAATAAAAAACTCCATTTATGTTTGTCGAAATATAGACATTAAAATTGTCAGCATAACGAATCAAAGAGACATCTTTTTAAAAGAAAAGCAAAAAAAATAAAAAATTAATGATGCTCTGCATCAATGCCGTTATTATTAATAGTCTTCGAAAAGGCAAACCTTGTGAAAACAAGGGACGCAAAACTACAGATTCTTTTTTTAAGAATGGCTGGGTTGCCGAAAAGACATAAAATCAGGGAAAAACCTGTTTTTCGGTAATCCGGAAAACAGGTTTTTTTTTGGAGAAAATGGAAATGAAAAGCGTTGAAAAAGTCATATTGGCCATTTTGATGTTACTTCTCATATGCAAAGAAAATGAAGACATGGAAAAAAGTGACTGTGAAGAAGATGAACAAAATATTTAGGATATTAATAATTTCAATTCGTTCTGCAGTATTTATTATTTTCATATGAAGCATTTCTTATTCATAAATATCATTTCAAACAAATCTATTAAAAGAACATAATTTAAAGTCGCACATTTAGAGTGTGAAAACGCACTTAATTGAAAAAACTTTCCATTATTGTTATTATTCAAAAAACTCTTCAAATAAGCTTAACAATTAACCACTTGAATTAATTAACTATTTTATCCATAAAATTTTTTTCATTTTTTCAAGAAGTTGGCATAAATTATGCATATATAAAACAACAAAGGAGATAAAGAATGATTTTAACAACTTTACAAACTCTTTTAACATTTATAGTATTTACATTAATGTTAAAATATTCAGCAAAAATAAGCATATTCAAATCCTGTGATTTTCTAGTATTGAGTAAATTTAATTTGTCTCAAACTAAAAAAGGAGGAGGGATTGCCATGAGGAAATTAGTTCTTATCTTTGCAGTAACTGTAGTGGCACTTGGGGTTGGTTCAACAATATATGCAGGTGATTATCATGATGGTGCAAGTCTTGTTTGTAATCAGTGCCATACCATGCACGCAAGCAGTGCGCATGATTATGGTTCCGGAAGTGGAGGTTATAGCTACACACCTGCGGCACACCTTTTAAAGTCGGGTGGTTCTTCGAATGATTTATGTCTCACTTGCCATGACAATGGAATAGGCCCTGATGTAATGGGAAACAATGACACGGGTTCAACGGAAAGGTCTGCAGGCGCGTTAAACAAAGTAGGCGGAAGCGGTTCTTACGCAGAGTATATGGGACATACCATCAATAGCACAGCAACAACCCCCGGAGGAACATGGAGCAACAGCAGTGGTTTTGAATGTGTTGACTGTCACCAGCATCACGGTCAAGACCTTGGATCAGGAGATGTGGGAGGAAATACGAATATAGACAATTACAGAAACCTTAAACCCGATGCAGGCGGAGCAACTCCTACATTGGGAATTAGCTATGCTGCAGGAACAAATGATCTTACCAAAGATATTTTTGAAGCAGGCGTAGGATTGAGAACCATCGCCGGAATCAATCTCAATGAACCAAACTCAACTAAATCCGGTATCGGCGAATTCTGCAAAAAATGTCATACGGATTTTCACGGTGATGTTGGAGGAAGTGAAGTCGGCGGAAGCGTAGCAAGCGGAGCATTCATTCGCCATCCTGCGGCAGGTGTTGACATAGGAAGCATAGGTGGTGGACATTCGAGCCTTGCAACATTAAATACAGTTAATAATCCTGTAAGAGTTATGGACCCCGATGGTAGTTGGACTGCGGGCGCATATGACGGCAATGAAACACCTACATGCTTAACCTGTCACAGAGCACACGGAAACGCAAATAGTTTCGGGCTAATCTTTCAGGCAGGTACGTCGACGGTGACCGAGGACGGCGACGGAACAAATGTCAGAGACCTTTGCAAAAACTGTCATGTTCAGGGAAGTTAATTAAAGGAGCTTTCAAAAGGAGGGGATAACCCCTCCTTTTTTTTTGTATCTTCATAAAAAACTACTTATTTTACTCTTTGGCTTCTTAATGCATCATCTCCTCTTCAAAACTAACTCCTTAATAAATATCAGAAATAACAATAATCCTTGACCAAAAATATTAAAACGGATATTTCAATCCTTCCAATTCGAAACCTTTTTTTATGCACATTTTTAAAAGGAGATGATTTTTCATGAAAGTTCTTGGTTTTTCGGGAAGTCCACGAAAAGGCGGAAACAGCGATGTAATGACAGACACTTTCCTGAAAGGCGCAGAATCGGCAGGCGCGCAGACAAAAAAATACTTTCTTGCGGAACTCGATATAAGGCAATGTCAGGGATGCTTCAGAAACTGTATGCTTGGACCGCAAAACAAGTGTAAAGTTCATCGTGACGATATGGACACCATTATTCCGGAAATGATTTCCGCTGATATTATGCTTTTTACATCTCCCCTCTATTGTGCGATTTATTCGGCAATAATGGCCCGCTTTCTGGAAAGATGCCTTCCGTTCTGGGAAGTTGAAATCACAGGCGAACCCGGGATACCTGAATCGTATAATATTTTAAGCAATCCCGTGAAAGATAAAAAGGCAGTAATCGGAATGGTTCATGATTTTAAGATTCCGCAGGTAGCAGATTTAGCATTCAAGGCATTTGAACATAATATAAGTGAAATTTATATGATGAATATTGTGGGCAAACTTCATGTTCCCGATGTAAGAGATGTGGGGGACATAAACAATAAACAGGAAGAACTTGATAAGATATTTGCATTAGGAAAAAAACTTGCGTCAGAATAATTAAGATTTTTAATGAATCAGGAAAAGAAAAAAGAAGAATTTCAATCCAAAATTCTTTCTATTTATACAGGAGCAGTCCTTACAAACCTAATTGAAATAGGTTACCAAACGGGATTGTTTGAAGAATCTGCAAAAACCCCTATCACAAGCAAAGAGTTAAGTGATCGATTACACCTGTCAGAGCGATATGTTCGCGAATGGCTTAATGCAATGGCAACAGCAGATATTTACTTATATGACGGAGAATCAAAAAAATATACTCTACCTCCTGAACACGCTTTGTTTTTAACAGGAAAAAGTTCCAATAATTGTTGCCCTCACAGCAAAATGTTGGGAAGTTTCGGAAAACTCTTACCTAAACTTACTGAGTGCTTTCAAAAAGGAGGAGGGATCCCCTATTCGGACTTCCGTCCTGAATTTACCGACTGTATGGATGATGTCTGGAGAAGAATATTCGATGAACTTCTTGATGAAGGATTTATAGGGACAGTCAAAGGACTTAGGGAAAACCTCAAAAAAGGATTACGGGTCCTTGATATCGGTTGCGGTACTGGACACGCAGTAAATATACTTGCCAGGAAATATCCGCGCTCAGTTTTCAGAGGATATGATATTGCAGATGACGCAATTGAAAGAGCAAATATAGAGGCCCGGAGCATGAACCTTGCTAATGCATCTTTTGAAGTATTGGACATTGCAAAGCTTCCGCCTGACCCGAAGTTTGAGCTCATTACCGCCTTTGACGCTATTCACGACCAGAAAGAACCGTTCAAAGTTTTAAAAAATGTCAGAAATATACTTGCTGAAGACGGGATTTTTCTGATGATAGAGTTCAAGTTTTCAAGCGATGTTAAAAATAATATAGGCAACCCCCTTTCTCCTCTTTATTACGGTATAAGTCTGCTTCATTGTATGACTGTTTCTCTTGCCTCGGGAGGTCCCGGACTTGGTGCAGTTTGGGGTACGGAAAACGCACTTCAAATGTTATCTGATGCGGGATTTTCAAATGTTGACCTTGTAGACGCACCCCGACCGCAAAACTGCATTTATATATGCAGAAAGTGAACCCGGATTATTTTCCACACATACTAACTTTTGCAGCATACGCATATTGTCACTCTTATAATTTCTTCATCTCTATTATTAACAATCCAAAGATATCAAATATTCTGTTCTAACATTTTAAAACACAACAAGAGTGTATTCGTTTAAAGCAACAAATGATTTGTTTTAGAATTATAAAAATTGGTAGAGTAATTAATGTACAATAACCTTTTATATAAACAATGGAAAAGAAAAGACTTTTTTCAAAAGAAATAATTAATACTGCTATTGTCGCATCCCTATCCTGCGGATTTCTTGACGCTCTTTTTGAACGATCCTCTGAATATTATTCCGTCAGTTTTTTATTGTTTCCACCGGTAACAACTGCAATTGTATATTTTACGGCATTTTTGCTTTTCTGGGTTTTTGCAAAATCAGTTTCAGATTTTTTTTTCAAACTGCAAAAGTTGCCACTTGCAATTACTCTTGCTTTTTTCTTAACAGTTTTATTTCTAAGATATACTCAAGTGCCAAATTACCTATTTTCCATTTTAGGTTCAACACTCTTTGGCAAAATACTGGTTTTTTTAATCCCATTGTCCATTACCATATCAGCTTATTTCCTATGCTCGGCAATTTTACAGAGTGATAAAATATCTTCTACCTTTGGAATTATCGGTTTATTATTTCCGCTGATACTTTCAGAAACAGTCATATGCCTCTGGATTTTGAAATACGCTATCAAATCCTATTCATCTGGAAAGGCATTACTAATTTATTTCGTTTGCATTTGTATTGCTATCCTTCTGATATGGGTTTTCTTTAAAATAAAAGAAAACGCTTTACATCAAAAAACTCTCTATTTATTTACCTGCCTTGTGATAGTTAGTCCTTTTATCTTTCTTGCTTCGGAAACAATTTTTAAGTCTTTGGTACTGCGGTCTTCTCTCAATCATAGAGTAAAGCATATCATTTTAATAATAGATGACACTCTTCGCCAGGATGCAGTTTCCTGTTACAACTCAGAATCTAAGCTGACGCCGAATATAGACAATTTTTCAAAGGAAGGTATAGTTTTTAAAAATGCCATATCACCTGCCCCCTGGACACTTCCTGCAGTTGCTTCCATAATGACCGGACTTCCTCCATCTGTCCACATCGTAACGACGACAAACAGGAAACTTTCCGACAATTTCGAAACTCTCGCAGAAAAAATGAAAGAATCCGGTTATCAAACTGCAGCAATAGGATACAATTCAGTCCTTCATCATTCATATAATATGTCGCAGGGATTTAATGAATACATTTTTTATCCCAAATGGTATGGTTCATCTTTCGGCAAAACAATTTTAAGGAATTTATTTCCAAAGTATTTTTTATCAAAACCGAAAACCGAAGAACTGACAGATGTAGTCTGCCAATGGCTTGAAAAAAACAGAAATAATGACTTTTTCCTTTGGATTCATTATTTTGACCCTCATCTTCCTTATACTCCTCCGTTAAAATATCTTGATGGGAAAAAAGCTCCAAATTCAATGGAAGCATCTCTGATTAACCGGGAACCCATAAGAAACGGAAAATTTGTACCCACCTCTGATGAAAAGAAATGGATAAAAACACTTTATGATGCTGAAGTAAGTTATGTTGATGAGAACATTGGAAGACTTTTTGAAACTTTAAAAAAAATAAAATTATATGATGACTCGATGATTGTTTTCACAAGCGACCACGGAGAAGAGTTTTGGGAACACGGTGGTTTTGAACACGGACACACTGTTTATAATGAACTTCTGCGGGTCCCTCTAATAATTAAAATGCCATTCTCTTCTTCAGGAAAAATTGTTGAAAATTTTGTAACAACTGAAAACTTAATGCCAACCATTTTAAAAAGTTGCGATATCCCTTATGACAACAGCGTGATTAATCCTGATTCTCTAAGTGGGATGTTTTCAAAAACTGCCGGTTCTCTTATTGAAGAACCTATTGTTTCTGTAAATGTTTTCAGCAGTATCAGACTTCAACGTTCCGTAATCTTTAATGGAATGAAATATATTTCCGTCAAAGTTGAGGAAAACCCCCCGGTAGAAGAACTCTATGATTTAAGAGTTGATCCGGAAGAAAAAAAATCCATTGCATATACATCGGCGGAACAACTTGAGGAAGCAAAAAACATTTTAAATAACTTTGACAAAATATCCGCAAAACTGAGAAAAAAATATGATGTTCTACAAAAAGAAGAAATTAATATTAACAAAAATGTTGCCCGTGAATTAAGGACTTTGGGATATATTCAGTAAAACCTTAACCTGTCTCTTCAAAACCACCTTATCTTATTCGCAAAAATAATATAATATTATTTAAAATACTATAAAATTAATAATTTTTATTCATTTCATTGCACGCCTGTCGGATTATTGAACACTTTTTATATAAATATTTCAATATGTTATCTTTTTCAATAAAAAAGTGTCGAAATATTGAACAATTATTATAGTAATAAAATATTATTAATTAAAATCCATATTCAATATAATGCAATAATGTCTTATTTATTCAATAAGTTAGTCTGTCTTTAATAATTATTCATAAGTTTGGCACAATAATTGCATAATTTTTTTAACTAATATATATTTATTTCAAAAACATTACCCTTTTGGGGAGGAGGGAAAAATGATTTTTAAAAAATTCGTTCTTTATTCATTTACCATGCTCTCAATTATTTCATTACTGTCATTTTTTCCACTCGGCGTGGAAGCAACAGTAATAGATTCCTTTGATACAAGTCAGATTATTCAGTTATCCACTCCGGGTACGGCAAGCAGCTCCGTTACATCATTTGCAGGTGATATTCTCGGCAACGAACGTGATATGACAGTTCAATTAATATCAGGTTCAGGAGTGACAGCAGAGTCTAACCTTGGAGGTTTTTCAATATTTAACCAATCTCAAGATGCCGCAAGCACGGCAACAACCACTCTTAGCTGGGACGGCATTGACAATAGCCCGATTCTTAATCCTACAGGCCTTGGAGGCATTGATATAACTTCCGGAGGCGCTAACAACGGGATTTCATTAACCGTTCTTTTTGATGACCTTCCGGCATCTCTTGATATTTCGGTTTATACTGATTCGGGCAACTGGTCAAAGTATTCAATCAATCTTCCCGGTTTAATATTCACTCCACAGACATACGGCATTTTGTTTTCAAACTTTGCAACTCAGGCAGGAAGCGGAGCAAACTTTTCCAATGTGGGAGCGATAGAACTTTTTATAGACGGCAGTATATTCGGTGGGACAGATATGCTCTTTGATAACTTTGTGACCGCGGTACCGGAACCTTCAACATTACTGCTTCTCTCCGGAGCACTTCTTCTTTCTATGGCAGGTCTGAGAAGAAAAAAATAAAAATCTTTTTTAAACTGTAATCACTTAACGAGAATGGTTCTTTGTGATGCAAGGATGTCTTTTCCGCCCTTAGTAACTCTAATTGCTATATAGTACAACCCGGGGCCATAATCTCCCACCGGAGCAGTCAGTGAAAAATCCCTGTCAATTATAGTTACACCTGATGAAGCTGAATACTTGGTTGGGCTTGAAAAGTCTTCAGGCGCATAGTACGGTCCGGTTTTTTTGAGTTTTTTCTTAGTCATCTTCTTCGGTTTCTTTTCCCAGTATATTCCTATAAAATCAAAATCAACATTCTTTTTAAGAGTCCCCGTAATCGTTATTTCCTTTCCCACTTTTGCCTTTTTTGGAATTTTTCCATATTTTCCAAACCTGTCCACAAACTCCTGTGAAATTAATATACATCCGTTCTTTACTGCAATTCCTATTCCCACATGTGTGTGGTTGCCGAGTAAAATATTCGCTCTGTGGCCCGCGCTGTTCATAAATGCCTTTTCCGCAGCTTTTACAGTTGATTTCGAAGCACTTATATTTCCGCTGAATTCACAATGCATATATACATTTTCCGCAACATAATCTCTACCTCCCACATTCGTATACCGTTGGTCGGGTTTCTGCCCCTTTTTATCCCAGTGTGAAAGATATCCGCCTTTTGCCATATCATCTGAATGTTTTTGTCCTGCTTTTGATGCGACCGTGTCCAATTTAACTTTAGAAACCCCGTTCTTTTTTCTGTCTTTGTTAATAAGCTTTACCATATATTTGCTCAACGATTTGAGAGCGGAAGAAGATACGCCAACGCGATAAGAATTCAATGTAGATTTAGCAACTCTTGATTTTTTAAAAAATTCTTTATTGTTTTTTGGCGCAGAATCAGCAACCACAGGCATTGATGCAAATGAAATAACTAAAACCGACATAAAGGCAAAACCGCAAAGAAATTTTCTATTCATATTTCACTCTCTTTAAAAAATATTCTTATTAATAATTACATTTTAAAACAGAAAAAATCCAGAAATAGAAATATTTTAAAGATTTCTATTTAAAAGGTTTATTTTAAGAGGATAAAAAATGAGGGTTTAGTCAGTGTAAACATCATTTGTAGTATTGCTCAGATTTTTCTTATCGTTAATGGTCCACATATCATAATAGTTTGTTTCAGTATCGATATTTCCCGCAGCTCCCGCGGTAAAAGCGTAAGCGCTTACCGCCACAGCGGAAGGCATCGACAACCCGTTTACACTTCCCGTTGTTTCGCTTTTTGATAGAAAATATTCATATTTCGTGTTTCCTTCGTACACCCATCTGATATCGGAAAATGTTGTGCCAAAGCTGTTGAATTCTCCAAAATAGGAAATTTCTGAAGTAAAAATGGCAGAAAGATTATTTTTCGCCTCCGATTGTTTAGCTTTGCTTTGAAATTTAAGAAAATTAGGCACCGCAATTGCGGCAAGAATACCAATGATTGCAACTACAACCATCAGCTCAATAAGTGTAAAACCTTTTTTGTATTTTTTACCCGAAAACATAGACTATATTTTCGGCTTTTCGATTTTTATTTTAAAACTTTTTCAGTTCCCCAAGCGCACAGCAAGAACATTTGATGTGCTTATTGAGCTTTTATCGTGAGTTTCAAGACCTCCTCCGGTGTTAAAATTTACTACCCACACAAGGCTGTTGGTGTCATCAAACACGGTTGATGTCCAATACCATGAAGAAGCGCCGGGAAAGATAGTTGTGTCTATTGCAGGTGATGATTTTGTGTTATCAATTATTGAGGCGAGCTCCTTAACCGTGGGCAGTCGCCAATCCGTATGTCCTGCCGCATCAAGTGTTTCACAATAATCAAGGGCGCCTGTCCAGGTCATTGGTCCTGCCGTAGTCTGATACCACATCAATCCCGTGCCGTTATCTGTAACCGTCCCGTCGCCATTGTCAGCGAATCCTTCCTTTTTAATACCTCCCCTTACGGCACGCACCTGATAATTCGTGCTTTCAAGAAATCCTTCGGCATATCCGTTATAAAAACCTACTCTCCACCCATTATTGCCGTTTGTTGTCGATGCCCAATGGAAAGATGTTACATTAGTTCCCGTAAATACTGTCGCGTCGAGAGAAGGATTAGTCATTCCGTAGTCTATGATTCCGACCAGCTCTTTCCACGTTGGTAGTCGCCAATCGGTGTAATCGGCAAGGGAAAGATTGTCGCAGTAATCCACTGCATCTATAAATGTCCGCGTCGCTCCATCAGTTGTTTTTTGCCACATAAGGCCTGTAATCGTATCTGAAATTGTCCCGTCGCCATTGTCGATATACAATGGAGTGTTAATAGAATAATCGGAATCTTCTCCGAATGTTGCCGTATAATCAGTTGTTTGTCCCGTATCGGGCACAAATTGTATCGCACTTCCTCCGTTTGCTCCCCAACCGAAATCATCAACGGTAAGTGTTTTAGTAACGGTATCCACCATTGAATCTGTATCTTTTACTTCAAGAGAGATCGTATAGACTCCTGATACAAAAAACATATTCGTTGATGTTATTGTTTTTGCGAAACTTGTATCCCAAGTCCCATCACCATCGAAATCCCAGCGAAATTTCAGTTTAGAGGAAGAGTCCTCTGTATCTGTTGACTCTGACGCATTAAAGGTAAACTCTGTCAGATTATGACCTGTTTCGGGAGATATGGTAAAAGAGGCAACAGGGGCGTTTTGAGTGGCAATATCATAAATAGCGGTTACCGTTTTCTTTTTGCCTGCCTTAATTTTTACCTTCACTGAACCTTTCGAAGGTTTTGAAATAATATAACCATTTAAATTGCCAAACTTAATTTTATATTTCCCGGGTTTCAACTTGAGAGTGACTTTTCCCTTGCCTTTCTTTTTGCCCTTTATAAATATCGGGGCATCTATTTTCTTTTTATTTTTATCTTTAGTTATAATTACAAGACGTCCTTTCTTTTTTTTCTTTGAATTAACATTGCCGGGAAACAATATAAAGGCAAGTGAAAAAAGCGGAAGTAAAACCGCAACCAGCGCGCACTTAAAAGATTTATTCATAAAGATTCTCCTATCGCTTAAACCCTATATTTGAATTTACAATGGGCGAAGAAATAAAACAAACACATTTTACAAAAAAATGACGGTAACTGTTTGAAAAACAGCTTTATTTATAAAAAAAATAATGCTAATCAAGGCAACCTGTCTACTACTTAACAAGAGTACCTTCATACCATGTTTAAAGAAATAGAGAAAAAAATAACATCAGGCAAAGAAATATCATTTGACGATGCATCGGAGATTTACAGTGCATCCAAAAAAGACTTTCTTGACTTATTCGCGTCTGCCTCGAGAATTCGGGAAAAATTTAAAGGCAATAAAATAGTGCTTTGCTCTATTGTGAGCGCAAAATCCGGAAAATGTTCCGAAGACTGTTCATTCTGCGCGCAATCCGCTCATTACAAAACCGGAGCGCCTGTCTATTCTATGATGAATCCGAAAGAAATAATGCAAAAAGCCAAAGAGGCATATAATGCAGGCGCAAGCGAATTTTCAGTAGTTACAAGCGGAAGAGAAATAAGTGCTGAAACCGACTTAAAAAAATTAACAAATTCCTTTGAACAGTTTAAAGGAAGCCTCAATATTCCTTCCTGCGCATCTCTTGGCACTCTTACCTATGAAAGGGGAAAAAAGCTAAAAGAAGCCGGACTTACAAATTATCATCATAACCTTGAAACGGCTGAAAGTTTCTATGACAATATATGCTCTACTCATTCCTATAAAGACAGAATTGAAACTGTAAAAATCGCAAAATCACTGGGCTTCAAAGTCTGTTCGGGAGGTATATTCGGAATGGGAGAAACGGAAAAACAGAGAATCGAACTGGCATTTGCTCTAAAGGAACTCGATGTTGATTCGATACCAATGAATTTTTTAAATCCAATAAAAGGGACTCCTCTTGAAGATGTAAAACCGATGACTCCTCTCGAAATTCTTCGCCTAATTGGTGTCTATAGGTTAATTAATCCCATGAAAGACATAATCATTTGCGGTGGACGAGAAATAAATATCAGAAGCCTTCAATCTATGATTTTTTTTGCAGGCGCCAATGGAACATTAATGGGAAATTATCTCACAACTTCAGGCAATTCTCCTGAAGATGACATACAAATGATAAAGGATGCGGGACTTAAAGCAGAGGGTGAAAATTCAAATGGATATTAACGAGAAAAAAGCGCTTGAAGATGCCGACTGCAAATCCATATGGCACCCTTTTACTCAAATGAAGGAGTACAGGGAAGGGAAACCCCTCATAATCGAAAAAGGCGAGGGAAGTTACCTCATCGATATCTACGGCAACAAGTATTTAGACGGTGTGTCGTCTCTCTGGGTTACAACACACGGACACAGGAAAAAGGAAATCGACGAAGCCATAATAAATCAAATTGGGAAAATTTCTCACTCAACACTTTTGGGTCTTTCCAATGTACCCTCAATTAAGCTTGCGGAAAAACTCACTGAAATCATGCCAAAAGGGCTGACTAAGGTTTTCTATTCCGATAACGGTTCGACTTCTGTTGAAATCGCACTAAAAATGTCTTTTCAATACTGGAAACAGACAACCGGCAAAGAAAGGAAAAAGTTCGTATGCCTTAAAGAAGGTTATCACGGAGATACTCTCGGCGCCGTAAGTGTTGGCGGTATCGACCTCTTCCACGAACTTTACAGACCTTTGCTTTTCGATTCTTATAAAGCACCTTCGCCATACTGTTACAGGTGCGAACTTGAATTAGACTACCCTTCCTGCTCACTTGCCTGCGCGGATAAAATGGAAGAGATAATCTCAAATGATGCTGAAAATATTTCCGCAGTGATAATCGAACCGATTGTGCAGGGTGCCGGCGGAATGATAGTCTCTCCTCAGGGATACCTCAAAAAGGTAAGGGAAATATGCACAAAATACAATGTACTTTTAATAGCAGATGAAGTCGCAGTAGGTTTCGGGAAAACCGGAAAAATGTTTGCCTGCGAGCACGAAAATGTCTCTCCCGATATTCTTGCCGTTGCAAAATCCATAACGGGAGGTTATCTCCCCCTTGCGGCAACCGTTACTACCGACGAAGTCTATAACGGATTTATTGGAAATTATGATGAATTCAGAACATTCTTCCACGGGCATACATACACGGGAAATCCTCTTGCCTGTGCAGCAGCGCTTGCTTCAATCGGGGTTTTTCAAAATGAAAACGTACTTGAACATCTTAAAACGAAAATAACACTTCTCAGTGAGCGTCTTGAAGATTTTAAAAAACTTCCTCATGTGGGAGATGTAAGGCAGAAGGGAATCATTACAGGAATCGAACTTGTAGAGGACAAAGAAACAAAAAAACCATACCCTATAGAATTGAAAATGGGATATAAAGTTTCGGATTCAGCGCGTTCAATGGGCGCGATTATCCGCCCCTTGGGCAATGTCGTTGTCCTGATGCCTCCTCTTTCTATAAGCAAAGGTGAGTTAACAACACTTCTTGAAATAACATATAATTCGATAAAAGCGACAACATAAAAATAAAAGGAATTTTAATGAGCAATAACGCTGACGAAAATCTCAGAATATTAAAGAAAGTCGCCATCGATGAAGGAGCGACATTTTTGGGCGTAGCGGATATAATGGAAATCAAAGAGACCTTTCACCCATTAATTGCCGAAATCGCAGATTCTCATCCTTATGCAATTTCAATTGTTGTAAAGCTATCCGATTCAATAATTGACGATATCGATGATGCGCCTACACTTATTTACAAGCACCATTATAAGGCAGTCAATTACCGTCTTGACCAGATTGCCCTGGCCGTCTGCAAAAAAATAGATTCCCTCGGACACAAAAGCGTCCCCATTCCGTCATCCCAAATGGTTGACTGGGAAAAACAGCTTGGGCATCTTTCCCATCGTCTTGTTGCAAGGCAAGCAGGACTTGGCTATATTGGTCGCTCAACATTGTTCATTACTCCGCAATACGGCGCAAGAATTCGCCTTGTAACCATATTAACCGATACTCCTTTGCCTGTGGGAAAACCTCTTGAAGGCAATTGTGGAAAATGTGGGAAATGCGTATCTGCCTGCCCTGCCGAAGCTATAACAGACAATGGGTATGTGAGAGAAAAGTGCATTGTAAAGCTCAAAGAGTTTTCAAAAATCAGAGGCATAGGTGTATCGATTTGTGGGATATGCGTAAAAGCCTGCAGAGGGCGTAAAACAGGAAATTCGCATCAGGAATAAGGGGCTTTTTCCGCTGTCACGGTTTTTCCTTAAATACAACACAACTGTTTTTAAGAAAACCTTCCAGTTCGTTCATTCTTTCGCCTTCCGATTTCATTGCAAAAAGACGTCTTTTTACTGGATCTCTCGCCGCCTCGAGAAGTATCGCGTTTGATGTAAGAGATGATGCGGTCATAAGAAGTTCAACTATGTGGGTGCATCCCGTATTACCGCCCACTATTTTTCTCATTTTTTTTGTAAACCCTCTTTCAATTTTCAATCCCTTGAGATTTTCAATATTGGGCATCGCATTTCGGCACACTTCAAAAGGAGTTTTAACCATTTCCACGGAAGCCGATTCTATAGTCCTTGTAATTATTTCCGTTGTAAGCTGAATTCTTATGTTATGGTCAAGGTCAAGAAGCGATGCCCTTGTTATAAGAAAATTTCCGGCAGGTGTTTCTATAGAAGCATTTATATTTCTTTCATAAACATTCACTATTAATTTTCTCCTTTATTTAATCTTTCTTTTAGACAGTTCAAATAATTCAGGGCATCAACGGGAGACAAAATATTTACATCAACATTGCGTAAATCATCTATAACATCAGACTCATCTTTATTAAACAAAGGAAGCATCTGTTGTTCTTTTAATTCAACCGGGGATTCTTTACCTAATATGGATAAGTTTCCCCTCTCATTGTATTCCCGTGAATCAAGATTTTTAAGGATTTCTTTCGCCCTTAATATTATCTTCTCAGGCAACCCCGCTAGCTTTGCCACATGTATTCCATAACTTTTATCTGTTCCGCCTTCCACTATTTTTCTCAAAAAAATTACTTCGTCGTTCCATTCTCTAACAGCGACATTATAGTTTTTTACACCATCGAGTATGTTGCTTAATTCAGTCAGTTCATGATAGTGGGTCGCAAAAAGCGTCCTTGCTCCGATTGTTGGATGAGAATGGATAAACTCCGCAACTGCCCAAGCAATGCTTACACCGTCAAAGGTGCTTGTCCCTCTTCCTATTTCATCAAGAATTATCAAGCTCTTTCGAGTGGCATTATTGATAATATTTGCAGTCTCGCTCATCTCAAGCATGAAAGTACTTTGCCCTCTTGCAAGATTGTCACTCGCGCCAACCCTTGTGAAAATCCTGTCGACTATTCCCACTTGAGCGCTTTCCACAGGCACAAAAGACCCCATTTGCGCAAGAATTACTATCAATGCCACCTGCCTCATATATGTGGATTTCCCCGCCATATTAGGCCCGGTAATAATCATCATCCTGTTGTCTCCGCAATCAAGGAAAACATCATTGGGAACAAATTTTTCATCGAAAAAAATTCGTTCAATCACCGGATGGCGTCCGTTTCTTATATCAATAGATTCGGAATCATTAACTTCAGGACGAACATAATTATTTTCAAGGGCAATTGCCGAGAGAGAGAATAGTGCGTCAACTTCAGCTATCGCAGAGGATGTCGCCTGAATAGCAATCATGTTTTTCTCAACATCTTTTAACAGGGCGTTGAAGATATCGGCTTCCATCTCTTTTATTTTTTCCTCTGCATTCAAAATGCTTTCTTCATACTCCTTTAATTCGGGAGTTATGAATCTCTCGGCATTGACCAATGTCTGCTTTCTTATATAGTCTTCGGGGACATTATCCAGATTGGCTTTAGTTACTTCAATATAGTAGCCAAACACCTTATTGAATTTAACCTTTAGAGACGAAATGGAAGTGCGGCGTCTTTCCTTCTCTTCAAGCTCAGATATCCACTTTCTCGTGTTATTTTTTATGTCCCGTAAACGATCAAGATCAGGATTAAATCCCTCTTTAATTGCACCGCAATCCCTAATATTTAATGGAGGAGACTCAACGAGAGCCATAGCGAGAATATTTGTTAAATCTGTAAGAGGAGCAATTTTTCCGTTAATGAATTGAACTAATCCGCATTCAAAAGATAAAAGCTGTTCTTTTAGAGCGGGAACATGGTGTAAAGATTTTCTTAGGGAAACCAAATCTCTCGGCCCGCAGTTTCCCGAGGCGACTTTTCCCGTAATTCTGTCCATATCACTTATGCCTTTCAGTTCAACTGAAACTTTTCCGAATTCGGTTTTTCTTTCAATAAATTCTTCAACCGCGTCCTGCCTTTTCTCTATCTGTTTTACGTTAATCAAAGGTTTCATTACCCATTTTCTGAGCAATCTCCCTCCCATAGCCGTTATTGTTCTATCAATAACATCGAGAAGCGTAGCAGACTGTGAACCGTCAATATTGTTTTTAATTATTTCAAGATTTTTTAATGTCATCCCGTCCAGAACAAGATAATCTCCCGTATTGAGAGTTTTTATGGAGTTTATATTTTTTAAAGCATTCTTCTGCGTTTCTACAAGATACTGAAACATTCCGCCTGCCGCCCTTACTGCTTCAATCATATCCTCGCAACCGAATCCCGCAAGTGACGAAACTCCAAATCCCTCGAGAAGAGACCTTCTTGCCGTATCTTCTTCAAAACGCCAACTGTCATAGGGAGAAACAAGAGGAATGACATTTATCTTTTTGGATATTTCTTTTTGAAATTCTTCTTCCATAGATTGAGGCAATAATATCTCTCTCGGTTCAAGCCTAATAATTTCATTGATAAATCCTAAATTATCGTTTTCAGGAAACTGCGTAGTGAAAAACTCTCCCGTTGTTATATCTACACCGGCGAAACCCGTTCCGCACCGTCCCCTGCACAGCGAAACCAGGTAATTGTTACTTTTAGGGTTGAGATATTCAGGTTGAGTGATAGTGCCGGGAGTTACAATTCGCACCACATCTCTTTTTACAATTTTTTTAGTTGAGCGCGGATCCTCAAGTTGTTCGCATATTGCTACTTTGAAACCTCGGTTAAGTAATTTGGGAAGATAGGAGTCTAAGGAATGATATGGAATTCCGCATAAGGGAATTTCTTCTCCGATGTTTTTGCCTCTCGATGTTAGAGCAATCTGAAGTACATTTGATGCGATTTTTGCATCGTCAAAAAACATTTCATAAAAATCGCCCATTCTGAAAAAGAGAATTGCATCTTTATGGTTGGACTTTATTTTTAAATACTGCTTTATCATCGGAGTTACAGACTGCTGATTTTTTCTGCTATCTGTCTTATCCATATGAAAGGCTGCCTAAAGGATAAGTTTTCCGATTCTGTTCCAGCGAATATTTTTCGGAAAGCTTTTTTGGGAATTCCATGACCAGTAAATGATAAATGCCTGCCCTTTTATCTTTTCCCGCCTTACAAACCCCCAAAAACGGCTGTCAAGTGAACTGTCTCTGTTATCACCCATCATAAAATAGGATTTTTCAGAAACCTTTATGGGGCCAAAATTATCCCGCACTGCCTCATCACCATATCTTTCAGAAGACTTTCGCGGAATAATGAAAGAATCCTTATGAATCGCATATTTTTCATTCTGTTTTTCACCATTCACAAAAATTACTTTATTCCTCTCTTTCACCACATCATACTCTTTTCCTATAATCCTTTTTATAAAATCCCGTTTTTCGTTTTTTGGATATTTAAAAACTATTACGTCTCTTCTCTGAGGGTCATAAAACCAATAACCAAACTTGTTGACAAGTATATGGTCGCCTATCTGAAGAGTTTCCAACATCGAACCGGAAGGAATTTTAAATGCCTGAACAATATATGTTCTGATTACAAGAGCAAGTAGCAACGCAATGAGAATTGCTTCAACATATTCTCTAACTGTCGATTTATCTTTTTTAACGTTTTCCGAAGCCATAATTTTATTTTAAATTTTATCTATCCTTAATCCAATTCGCTTAAAAAAACAACATTACCTGTGTTATATCTTTAAAATTGCCATAAAGGCTTCCTGAGGAATTTCAATGTTTCCAACGTGCTTCATTCTTTTTTTACCTTCCTTCTGTTTTTCAAGAAGTTTCCTTTTTCTCGTTATATCTCCTCCATAGCACTTTGCGGTAACATTCTTTCTCAAAGCTTTCACTGTTTCCCTTGAAATGACTCTGTTTCCTATTGCCGCCTGTATCGCTACTTCAAACATCTGGCGCGGAATGACTGTTTTCATTTTTTCTACAAGCTCGCGTCCTCTCATATATGACTTGCTCTTATGCACTATTACTGAAAGCGCATCAACTTCCTGTCCGTTTATCAAGATATCAAGCTTGACAAGATTAGATGGCCTGAATCCTATAAAATCGTAATCTAAAGAGGCATATCCTTTCGTTACTGACTTAAGGCGGTCATAAAAATCAAGGACCATTTCATTAAAGGGAATCTCATAATGAATAATGGCACGGTTTACATCGGGATATTCAATCTCCTTTTGTATTCCTCTTTTCTCCTGCGCGAGACTGACAACATTTCCAATGTATTCGGGAGGAGTAAAAATGCTTACAAGAATATATGGTTCTTCTATCTTCTCTATTTCTCCGGCAGGAGGCAGTTTTTTTGGATTGTCAACCTCAAAGACCTCTCCGTTTGTTCCGAACACTTTATATTTTACCGTAGGCGCCGTAGTTATCAAAGACATCTCATACTCTCTCTCGAGACGCTCCTGAATTATTTCCATATGGAGAAGTCCCAAAAAACCGCATCTGAATCCAAATCCCAATGCCATACTGCTTTCGGGCTCAAAGGTAAATGCCGAATCATTGAGGCTCAGTTTCTCCACGGAATCCCTCAAAATATCGTAATTCTCGCTGTCACCGGGATAGAGCCCGGCAAACACCATAGGTTTTACTTCTTTGAATCCCGGAAAGGCTTTGAGAGCCGGGCGGTTTGCATGTGTAACGGTATCTCCTATTTTTGTATCTTTTACATTCTTAATGCTTGCAACAACAAACCCGACTTCTCCCGCGGACAAACTGTCAACATAAAGAGGTTTCGGAGTCAGGACGCCCACTCCCGTAACTTCAAAAGTCTTGCGATTTGACATAAACATCATTTTTTCGCCTTTTCTGAGTATCCCATCCAGTACTCTGACAAGGATTACAGCGCCAAGATAAGAATCAAACCATGAATCAAAGATAAGCGCTTTCAGGGGATTGTCGACTGTACCGTCAGGTGGAGGAATCGTATTTACTATCGCTTCAAGAACATCAGAGACTCCTGTTCCTTTTTTCGCGCTTACACATATAATCTCGTCTTTGTTAAATCCTAAGATGTCAATCATCTCTCTTTTTGACGATTCAATATCAATCTGAGGGAGATCGACCTTGTTAAGAATAGGAATCATCGTGAGATCGTTTTCCATTGCCAGATAAACATTTGCAAGGGTCTGAGCCTGAATTCCCTGTGAAGCATCGACAAGAACGAGCGCGCCTTCACTGGAAGCAAGGCTTCGGGACACTTCATAACTAAAATCAACATGTCCCGGCGTATCAAGAAGATTGAGAATATATTTTTTCTTGTCTTTTGCCTTGTAATTTATCCTTACGGCATGGGATTTAATGGTAATTCCCTTTTCTCTCTCAAGGTCCATTCCGTCAAGAACCTGCTCTGCCATTTCCCTTTTGCTAAGCGCGCCCGTTGCTTCAAGAAAACGGTCTGCCAGAGTAGACTTTCCATGGTCAATGTGCGCAATGATTGAAAAGTTTCTTATATGCTCAAGTTTCACTTATTTTTCCTTAAAAATTTCGGCATTGATAATAAAAATAACCCTTTGAGTCAATCTTATTAATAAAGCAAATATGTTTCTATCTGAAACATTTGTTTAATTTCAGCTTAGATTTTTACTATTTTTTCAATGCGGCAAATTTTAACATCTTCATTAAATGTTAAATGTTCCAAAAAGAGTATAATAAGTTTTTATTATTTTTTCAGTCCTTTTAAAATCGATTTGACAAACACCGGTAAAAGTAAAATAATCCCTGTTAAAAAGGTATCTTGTATGGAATATATTGAACAAATAACTGATAAAGCTCTGTCGGGAAAATGCATATCGTTTTCCGAAACGTCACAACTTCTTCAAACAGAAGGTGAAGAAAACATTTCTCATTTGCTTAATGCGGCGGATTCTTTCAGAAAGTCTATCTGCGGAGATACCGTCACATATGTAAAAAACAGAAATATAAATTTCACCAACATTTGCCGCAACAAATGTACTTTCTGCGCATTTCGAAAAGACCGCCACGATAGGGAAAGTTACTGTATGACAACTGATGAAATACTTGAAAAAATCGATACCAAAGAAATAACTGAAGTTTGTATCCAGGGCGGGTTAAATGAAGATTTAACAATTGATTATTATATTAAAATCCTTCGCTCCATTAAAAATAAATACCCCTTTATTCATATTCATGCATTTTCCCCTATGGAAATCAGCTTTATGGCTGAAATGTCAAATATGGATATTGATAAAGTGCTTAAAATCCTCAAAGACGAAGGACTTGATTCCATACCCGGTACTGCCGCGGAAATTCTCTCGGATAATGTAAGGCAAAAGATATGCCCTGAAAAAATAAATAGCCGGCAATGGAGCGAAATTATAAAATCCGCTCATAAAGCCGGAATACAAACCACTTCTACAATGATGTTCGGACATATTGAAAATACTGAGGATATTGCCCAACATCTATACACAATTAAAAGCATTCAGGACGAAACAGGCGGGTTTACCGAATTTGTTCCCTTACCGTTTATTTCACAAAACACGGAGCTCGCAAATAAATTCTTTCTCACCTCCGGCAATGACTCCCTAATATTCAAAGTCTATGCCGTAAGCAGGCTCCTTTTCGGAACCCGCATTCCTAATATTCAGGCAAGTTGGGTTAAAATAGGAATTGATGGTGTCAAAAAAGCGCTTTCCTGCGGAGTGAACGATATAGGGGGAACACTCGGAGAAGAAAAAATATCTAAAGCCGCCGGTTCCCTTTTCGGAGAATCACTTACAGAGAGTGAACTTAGAGAAATTATCAAATCAGCAGGAAGGATTCCCGCGCAAAGAGATACTCTTTATAATATCTATAATGACAACCATATCAAAATTCAAAACGTATCATAACATCTAAAGAGTATCTTCCGGGTCACTATCGCTACCAGAATCTTCCGTTTTATCCAAAAGATCTTTTTCCTTTTTAATTGCTTCTTTACCCGCGTCGATAGCATCCTGCCAAATGGATTTTTGTTCATCAAGCTTCTGCCTGCTGAATTCAACAACTTCATCAACTTTCTGTTGTACCGAGTCTGAAGCTCTCTTTACCTTTTCGGCCATAGCATCTGTCGTATCGGTTATTCTCTCCTTTACGTCATCTTTTTCATCCTGCGATATTATAAAAGAAGTCAGAAAAGCCCCTGTAAGTACTCCCATAAGAAACGTTAAAAATCCTGATCCTCCCCCCTTATTTTCCATCACCTCTTCCTCCTTTATTAAATATTCTTTCCTTCAAAACACCTGTTGCAGCTTTAATTCCCACAAGCGCACCCGACTTAACAAAAAAACGCAACATTCCGTCCGAAGATAAGGTAGACCCCGCCTGTTTCAACGCTCCTGCGGCAAGTTTGATATTGTTCAAAACCGTTTCAGCCGAACCCAATCCTCTGTCAACTTTGCACGTTATAGAATTTATGTTGTTGACTGATATCTGCGCCTCTTTTAAAAGCGGCTGAACTTTTTCGTCAATATCCGAAACCGTTTTTTCTACTTTCTGCAGCGTCTTTTTTAGCTGAAAAATCAACGATATCAACGCTCCCGTTATCACAGCAAAAAGGATTACGGAAACTATGGCAATAGATTCATAAATGATGACAAATCCTCCTTAAATAAAACAATGAATCATACCTGAAATCACAACATTTTTGTTATTTTGTCAACAATCATTGAAAAGGCTTCATCCTTTGACTCTTCAATGTCCGAAAGCTTTATAACGGCGGCAGCCATAGATTTATGCCCGCCCGCGGTTCCTATTCCTTCAAAAGCTTTTATGAGAATTTTTCCTGCATTTTTCCTGTTATCCCTGTTCCTCATAGAAATCACAATGTCGCCATTGAGAAATCCGAAGATAACCGATAATTTAATTCCTTCTCTTGTCAGGCAAAAGTCTGCAATTTGCGGAATAATTTCTCTGTCATCGACTTTCCCGATTTCTGAAAAAAAAGCATTCTTAATAATTTTTTTATTCTGAACAGCTTTCCCAAAAGCATCAAATTCATCCGGTGAAAGAGATGGTTGCTCAATTTTCTTTAAGAGATTAATGTCGGCTTTTGTATAAAGATACGAAAATGCCTCAATATCATTTGCCGTACTTCCACGATTTAAAGACATTGTATCTGTTTTAATTGCATAAAGAAGCGCAGTTGCTATCTTTTTATTCATTTTATAACGCGAATAAATAAAGTATTCTGTAAGTATTGTGGAATTCGCCCCAATGTCTTTTCTCACGTCGCTATAATCTGCTGCGTATTTCTTTTTTTGCGGGTGATGGTCAATCACTATGGAAGGCATTATCTCTTCGGAAAATTGATTGTTACCTCCCGGATAAGTTTCTACCATAGCTATTTTATTAAATTTTTTCTGTTTTACATCTTTTAACGGTTTTATCTTGATATTAAGCAAATCAATCATATTCAGATTTTCCGAACGACCGATTTCACCACCGTAAGCAACTGTGGTTTTAACTTTTTTCGCTTTTTTAAGAAAAAATTCCAAAGCCACAGCAGATGCTATTGAATCAGGGTCAGGATTATCGTGAGTAGTAATGAGAATTTTATCTCCGTCATTTACTGATGAAATTAATTTTTCGATATTTTTCCGCTTATTGAACTTTCCCAGTTCAATAAAAAAATCCCTTGAAACAAGTTCTGAAAGTGAAATTATTTTATTGGCTTCTATCTCTTCTTCATTTTCGTCATCTAATGAATTGCTTTTTTCCAGTGACAAAATTAATTGCGTCGAAGGCTTTTTAATTTCGTTTAGATGATTAAGCAAAGGTTTTATTTTTTTTATATTCCCGCCGGTTACAATAATCTCCGTCACGTCATCCATATTTATTTTTGTATAATTAGAATGTACAAAAGGGTCTCCCTCGATGAAATCAAAACCTTTCCGGATGATTTTTTTCTTTATTTGCCTGCTCGGACAAAAAACAAGGACTTTTCTTCTCTCCGACTTAAGACCGTTGACAAGAGAAACCAAAAAATCTCCTGTTCCTATAAGTAAAACTGAACTCATCTTATTTCTACCTCGTTTACTCCTTCAATGTCATACATTCTCTTTTGAATGATGAACGGATTTATATCGGGAGAAATTCTTATAACAGCATTGATGTCAACTTCTCTGTTAAGGGTATTTTTGGACAGCTTAATGTTTATAACGGAAATGCCTTCGCTGGCAAGGACTTTTTCTATTTCTCCGAGAAGGTTCTTAGATTCTACTGCTGACAAAATAAGGCTTTTGTCTCCTTTGCTGCCGAGAAAATATTTTTCAACTTTATTCAGTACGGTAAGGGTAAGTATTATTATAAAAGCGGCAATTCCTCCACCTATATAATATCCGCTCCCGATTGCCAACCCTATTACGGCGGTAGTCCATAGACTTGCCGCAGTAGTAAGGCCTTTTACATTTGCTCCGAATCTCAGGATTGCACCTGCACCGAGAAAACCCACTCCCGTAACAACCTGAGCGGCAATTCTGGCGGGGTCATTTGTATGCTGAGGATATATATCAGCCATATGTATCGATACAAGCATCGTAAGAACTGATCCGATGCCGAGAATAATATGCGTTCTGAACCCTGCGGGTTGATTTCTTCTTTCCCTTTCAATGCCTATAATTCCCGCAAGAATCGCTGTAATAAAAATGCGAAAAAAAACTGTCTGGAATTCCAACATATTAAAAAATTAAGGTTGAATATATCGTTGGGCTGTTACTTCTTATGAAGCTGAATCCAAAACGACAATAGGTTTGCAACAATGGACATAAAAATTATTTCATCTTCGCGAAATATTTTTCTGCTTGAAACTTTAAGGTTCAAAACACCCAACACTCCCTTTTCACTCATAAGAGGCAAAGCAGCCATGGCCTTCAAAGATTCCTCATCGATACCGTCTATTTTTTTTGATCTTTCATCTACGGAAATGTCTTCTACCAAAAAAATTTCTTTTTTATCAACTGCTCTTCCCGCAACTCCTTCGCCTATTTTTAACTTCACATTATTTATAAGCCCTTCTTTGATACCCTTTCCATATCTAAGGCATAACATTCCGTCTTCCATAAGATAAAGAGACTCTGTTTTTGCATTCATTTGTTTGAAGACTATATCCAATAGTATTTTTATAAACTCACTCTCTTCTTTTCCGGAAATTAGAAGTGCGGAAAGATGTCTTACGACATTGAGTTCATTTTTTTCTCTTTCAGAAATACTATGTTCGAATTCAACTTCAATATTCTTCTTTGAATCTTTTGCTATGTTGTTTTTAGTCTTAATGAGCACCGGTGCCATAGAACGTGTCACACCGTAGAAAACCTGAAAATCGGAAAATCCGCAACTGCATACAAGTTTCGCTTTCCATCCGTCAACTAATTCTCTTTTCATCAATCTCCCGCATTTACGGCAATGAATCAACTTTTCCATTTTAAAATATTCTCCTAAATACTTTTAATCATTCCAAAGAAATCTCTTTCAGCAAATCAATCTCATCGAGTACTTTTCCCGCACCTTCAGCAACCGCTGAAAGGGGATTGCTTGCAGTAAATATAGGCAAGCCCGTTTCCTGATTCATAAGCTCGTGAATACCGTCAAGAAGCGCCCCTCCTCCGGCAAGATATATTCCCCTGTCAACTATATCGGAAGCAAGTTCAGGAGGAGTGTTTTCAAGTGTCTGAAGCACCGAATTAACTATTGTGGAAAGCGTCTCCTTCAAAGCTTCCTTAATCTCCTCTCTTCTGATTATTACCGTAATCGGCAAGCCTTCAATCAATCCCCTGCCTTTTAACTGCATTTCATTGCTGCTGCCATTGCCTATAGTGGAGCATATTTCTATCTTTACTCTCTCGGCCATTTGCTCTCCGATGAGAATATTATATTTATTTTTTACAAAATTTATAATTGCGGTATCGATTTCATCACCGGCAACTCTAAGGGATCGTCCGTTAACTATACCTGCAAGAGCAATAACCGCCACTTCCGTTGTACCTCCTCCGATATCGACAATCATACTTCCCGCGGGTTCCTGCACGGCAAGGCCTGCCCCTATTGCTGCTGCCATAGGCTGTTCAATTATATAAACTTCGCTTGCACCTGCTTCTTCCACCGACTCTTTGAGCGCTCTTCTTTCAACCGATGTAATTCCAAGAGGTATAGAAATGACAACTCTCGGATTTAAAAAAAATTTGCGGTTGTAGACTTTTTGAATGAAGTATTCAAGCAACAGGAGAGTAGCTTCAAGGTTTGAGATGACACCGTCTCTTATAGGTCTTATAACATCAATCGAAGGTGGTGCCTTTCCCAACATTCTTTTTGCTTCTTTACCGAATGCGACAGGTTTCCCCGATGATTTTTCAATGGCTATGACAGACGGCTCATTTATAATGACGCCCCTGTTTTTAAGAAAGATGAGAGTATTGGCAGTACCTAGGTCTATTGCAATATCCTTTAAAAAAAAGGGGAAGAAAGACATTTTTTTTATTCCCTAAAAATCATCTACCTATAGAATAAAGATTTTATATTTACCGTAAAGTAAAATCGGCGAGTCTTAAAAAAGACTCGCCTTATTAAATAATCTTTATCGTTTAGACGAATTTTACAGGAAGGATAACTTCCTTGTCAAGAAATTCAGTAACCCGTCACAAGTGGACAATATATTACAACTTAATCTTCTTTCTTAAAAGAACAACTATCCCAATACTTCCGCCTAAAAGAAGAAAAGTTGATGGCTCGGGAACAGGAATAGACGAACCGTCAATATCTCCCGTGAGAGAAAGCCAATCATTATTGCAGTCAGGAGAAAACTCCAATCCAATTGACGAACCCTTTCCCGGATTGCCAAGCGATGATTTTGAGATGATTCCCTCAATCACATAAGTCCCATAATTTCTTTCTGTAATCTGCGCATCATAATAGGCAAATGATGTCACATCACCTGTTTTTAAACCAGTCCCCACATGCATATTGTTATACATCGTTGAACCGGAATTCGGATATCCGTTTTTATAACCTGCGTTTCCCTTATCGTAACTCCATGTGGCATTTTTCAATATATCGCCCTGATTTGCTCCGGTGACTTTAACACCGTATTCATATTTGCCTCCTCCGGCATCAATGCGAATATCACCGGGATTGAAGTGATATCCCGACCAACCAAAGTCTGCTCCATCATAACCTGCCTCGGGAATTGATGTAACGATTGCAAAGAGAAAATCTGTTCCCGCATCATCGATATAAATCGCTTCTACATCAAAGGCTTCTCCTTGTGTCCCATGGGGAGACGGATTGGGTGCCCCCGAAGTTGACTTCCAGTCGCCTGTTACATAGTCTGCCGTTGAAGGGGTTGGTATCCATGAATTATCGAATGAACCGTTACTATCAACACTCAATGTGACTCCAAAATGATTCCCAAGAATTGTTGCATTTGCAAAATTAAAGCTCGCCGATAAAAAAACCGCCAAGGCGACTATCGTAAAAGTTAAAATAGTTTTTTTCATTTTTCTCTCCTGCTTTAAGTTTTTAATTAAGACACTTTTATCTGTAACTGTGACATATGCAATAATCGTGCCACGTCAATAATATAACGAATAATATTTTTATATCTCTTTGATTTATATGATAAAATTATGTTCACCATATATGTTCATTGTTTTTAAACAGGAGTTATTTTGTCCTCTTTTAAGATAAAGTGTCAGATTTTTAGACACTTTTATTATTCAACAATTAACTAATTGATTTTATTAAAGAATTTGTGTTCAAAAAACCGACAACAGGAAGAAATAAGTGAGAAAAAAGAAGAATAGCCGGCAGAAAAAAAACTGCCGACTATAGCTATATTGGATATTTCACAATAAAACAAATACTTAAATCTGATTATATTCTATCCCGCACTCTGGTGACACATTACGCAAAGGTCTCTCTTCCTTTCACCCCTGAGAAAATATTCATAGTTAGTACCATGAACATCGTGGCAGGAAATACAGGTCACCTGTGAAGTCTTGTCTCTCGGGTCAATTATCCCCACTCCCACGGGATGTGTAAATGTTCCCTGCGTTTTATGGCAGGTTTCACAAACAGAGAGGATTTCACCTTTAAAGAGATATCTGCCCTGTGATGAATGAGGAGTGTGACAAATTGTGCACTTTCCACCGCCTGCGTCTGCAGGGTGTGAATATTTGGTGTTAACAAACTGACTTCTCTTTTCGGTATGACAATCAAGACACATTTCCCTTTCGCCCCTGACAAGCAATTTTTCATAATTCGAAGCATGCGGGGTATGACAGGCGACACAATCTCCGTCAGCAACAGGAGGATGAATTACTTTATCATCATAAATTGATTCCTTTTCTCCATGACACTGCAGGCATAAATCTTTCCCCTCTTCGACAAACAACTGCGGGTCTTTCGCCAAATTAGAGTGACAGGCATCACATTCACGGTCTTCAAAAGGCGGATGCACATAATCTTTAACAAGGTTTAAATTCTTCGCGCCGTGAGGGTCATGACAAAAAGTACAGTTAACCTCTTTAAGATTAACTTTCCAGTGCTTTGATCTTAGTGCACTGCTTCCTATATTATGACAGGAACGGCAAAGTTCTCTCGGCGCTTTTTTCAATAATGATTTTTCTTTTGAAGCATGAGGGTTATGGCACTTAAGGCACTGTCCAAGTTTAAAAGGAGGATGTGTAGATGAAAGATCCACTAATTTAAAGTCAACATGACAATTAAAGCACAAGTCACTTCCCATTTTTTTGAGAAAAAATTTGTTTGACGCCCCATGAGGATCGTGACAAGCAAGACAATTTCCTTCCCTGACCGGAGGGTGAACAGTCGTATCATTAAATTCCGCCTTCTTTTCAGTGTGGCAACTCAGGCATAGTTCATCAGATTTTACATTCAGAAGCTTGGTGTCAACCGATGTATGTGGATTGTGACATTTTTCGCACTCTCCCCTTTTAACAGGATTATGCAGATATTTTTTCGCTTTAAGTTTTATTTTCATCTTGTCATGGCATGTAAAACATAACTTAGAGCCCTTATTTTTGAGTTTCACTTTTCCCTGCGAAATATCCGCGGAGCTCAAAACAAAAAACATACAAGGAATCAACAACAACACCAAATACGATAAAGCATTTCTCGTTTTCTTCATTTTCTTATTCCTCAGCAAAGCCATTATTTTAATCATTCTCCTAAGTTATTCGTGACACGAATCACAAGACCTTTCGGCAAAAGGTTTGTGCTGGTTTTCTTTAAAAAGTTTTCTGTCCATTGAACCGTGCGGGTCATGACATCCGGTACACTTGCTTTCACTTATATCTATATTCCTATGTTTTTCAACGAGATATTCATCGGCAAAATCATGGCAATTGCTGCAAAGCGCCGGAACATTTTCCGAGAGCAGTTTGGGATTATCAGAAAAATGAGGCACATGACAGTCAAGGCATTCACCACCTGCAACCGCTGTATGAATCGTTGCCTCTTTATTTTCTATCAGCTCTTTCTTTTCCGTATGGCAGGAAAGGCACAAATCATTTCCTGTCGTTTTTAGCTGTCTGCCGTTTGCACTCCCGTGAGGGTCGTGGCAGAGGATACAGCTTTCCTTAACCGGCTCGTGAAAACTCGTTGACGCATTCCCTTCTGAAACAAAATCATGACACTGGTCGCATACCTGCGGCATCTTATCCGACAAAAGACTGGCGCTTATCCTGCTCGAGTGCGGGAGATGGCAGGTCAAGCACTCTCCATCATCAAAAGGAGGATGGCGCTGGTCAAGTCCCTGCATCCTTACAAAAAGCTTGCTGTGGCACTTTTTACACAGGTCAGGCGGATATTCCCTGAGAAGTGTTGTGTTATCGTTTCCGTGAGGATTGTGACATTCCGTACATTGTCCCTCTCTTACGGGTTTATGCTTGAATATTTCTTCAAATCCTTCAGTATCGTGACACTCAAAACAGAGTGTATTTAAATCGGATTTAACAAAACTCTTATAATCGGTGCCATGAGGATTGTGACAGGTTGTGCAAGGTTCATCGACATATCCCGGATGAATGGTACCGGCATTTTCCAGAATATCCTTTTTGTCATCGTGACACTGAAAGCATACTTCATTTTCCTCTTCACGAAGCCTGAAGGTGTTATCCGAAGCATGTGGTTCGTGGCAGTCACTGCAAACAATATCTTCTATTTTAAGGTGTGAATATTTCTTTTCGTATAACTCCTGTATATCATCGTGACACTGGAAGCATACATCCTTCTGTTTAGACACAAATCTGCCCGGATAGTCACTTGCGTGCGGTGAATGGCAGAAAGTACAGTTTTCATCGGCAAAGGCAGGATGAACAACATTTTTGTTAAAGGTCTCATCGGTAATTCTCTTTGATTCGCCAACCTTATCAGTTGAATGGCACTGCAGGCATAAATCCGGCTGTGCTTCTTTCACTCCTATAGGGTCTGAAGAATTTTTCTCGTTATGGCATACATTGCAATCATTAAATTCCATTGCCGGATGAAAATACCTTCTCGGCAAAGCTTTCTTATCCGATGCGTGAGGTGTATGACAGGTGGTACAATCAGTCCCTTTTAGCGAATACCCGTAATGAGTGTCTTTGATTCTGGCACTATCAGCATCATGACATTTCTGACAAAGAGTTTTTGTATCCTCTCTCAATCCGTAAAGGTTGTTCGATGAATGAGGGTCATGGCAATCGAGACAGGACTTGTTTAAAGGTTCGTGCTTCACATTTCCCTCGAAATTACTCTTTTCGTGGCATTGAAAACAGGATTCAAGCTCCGAAGTTTTGAGCAGAGCCTTATTATCCGCTGAGTGAGGGGTGTGACATTTAAGACATTCGCCTTCCTTTATCGGTTTATGGGCATACTGTTTCGCTTTAAAATTTACATTTTCCTCGCTGTGGCAGGAGTAACATAATTCTTCATTTTTTTCCTTTACAAGAATTACAGCACCTACAAGCCCGTGTTTTTTATGGCAGGATTCGCATTTTTTATCATTTAAAGGGCTGTGCACAAAGGGCTTTGCAGTATATTCCGCAAGTTTTGTGGGATGGCATCCCGCGTCAATGCAGGACTTCGGAGCAAACCTCTTTGCCCGCCTCCTCTTGCCTCCGGTGCAGGAAGAAAGAATTAGTGAAAATCCCGCAACAACTATTATCAAATAAACAACTCCTTTAAATTTCTCTAAATTATTTTTCATTCTAATGCCCACCCCCCATTTTCTTCATCTTTTCTTTCTTATCATAATTTTCTTTCACGTAAACTTTTGTCGCTTTCTTAAGACTCCAATTATGAATGTTTATCTCAGCAGTTTCTCTAAGTTTCTGAGTCCATTTTTTGAGGTTATCATTATATTTTTTCTTGTAAGCGTCTTTTTTAACTTTAGGTTTAACTTCATCAAATTCCTGCTGTCTTTCCTCCTGCCTCTTTGAAACCATCAAAATATAAACTCCATCTTCTTCTTTAGCAATTCCGATTTTATTCTCCTTCAGTGAAAAAATCATATCAACTACGGAAGGCCTTAACTCTTTTCTTGAAAACCAACCAACCTGTCCTCCGTTTACACCTGAAGAATCTTTTGACTCTTTTATTGCAATTTCTGCAAAATCAACTGCCTCTTCTTCAATCTGCTTTTTTATTTCCTCTGCCTTCTCTTCACTGTCAACAACTATGACATTGAGAAAAACTTTCTCAATCAACCTGTATTTATCCTTATGTTCATCATAGAACGATTTAATATCCTCTTCAGTCACCTCAAGGTCTCTTGAAACAATTGTAGCAAGCAGTTTTTTTGTAATAAGCGAATCTCTTATGCGCCTCACATAAGTTACAATTTCATCCCTTTTATCATATCCCTTGCTTTCCGCATCAAGAACAAGAAGTTTATTCTCGACCGAATTGTTTAAAAATTCCTTAACGATTTTAGCTTTTTCCTCATAAGGGAATTTATTTAGTTTCTTGAAGTTTATAAGTTTTTTCAAATCCGCGACGCTTAATTTTAAACCTTCGCCCGACGCCAGAATCATCTCGTCATTATTTTCATCACCGATAAAGAGTTCAGGATTTATTTTCGATTCGAATATTTCAACATTATATCTCTTCTTCGCACTGTCAAAATACTCCATTTTCGAATTCTCAAGTTTTCGGTTATAAACCTTGTTTTTAAGCTCTTCCCTTACTTTTTCGTATTCAACCTCGTCCTGAGGCTCTACTGCAATGACCTTCACTACTGCCCATCCGTCCTTTGTTTTAATAGGCCCTTTCATTTCACCTTCATTCATTGTAAGAACAACATCCTCTACCTCTTTAACCATAACGCCCCACATTATAAACCCAAGCTTACCTCCGCGCTTTTTGGAATCGTGTATGGAAACTTCTGCGGCAACCTTTTCAAAATCCTCTCCTGCCTCGATTCTTTCAATCGCCTTCTTTGCTTCATCTTCCTCCTTTACAAGGATATAAAGGACTTTATAAAGATTTCTGCTTTTCTCGAATGCTTCCTTGATTTCAGCTTCGGAAACTTCAACTTTTTTAACTATTTCCTCAGTATAGAACAGCTCAGAAATTTTAGAATTATAAGAATCGGCAATAATACCTTTTATGTCTTCATCATTATCAAGCCCTATTCTAAGCCCTTCCTGTACAAGAAGCTGTTTATCGATAACTTTCTGCAGGTAATCCCTGTTCATTTGATAGTCTTCGAGGAAAGCGCCGTGCCCTCCGTGTCCTTTTTCAAAACTACGCTTCATATCCTCAAAAGTAATCACGTCTCCGTTAACTTCAGCCATTTTAGCTTCCATAAGCCAGTAGGAGGGTTTTCTGCAACCGGTAAAAATAATCATTGTCAGCAGTGCGATTAAAAATATCTTTTTCATTCAGCTTTTACCTCATAGTAAAAATCATTTTTTTAGTAAGTCTTTTAGCAAGTTCGACTGCGGATTTAATTACACCAAAATCAAGGACTATCTGAGTATCATCTCCCTTTTCCGTATCCTCGGAAGTCCAGAGAATTCTGCCGTTTTCGGTATCAACCATTCTCGCATATACGGTAAGTTCAGGAGACGAAGTGATACCGCCCTTTTTAAGACCCTCATTGTATTCCTCCACTATTCCAATTATCACGGCATCTGCGTCAAGGGCAGATTTAATTTTTTTTAATCCCTGAATGTCAACTCCCCCGTATGGCCAAACCTTATAAGTTACGATTGCGTTTTTTATTCTTCCGGAATCTATCACGTCAAAGGTGCTGTACTTGAAGAGAGACACGGCAAAAATATCCTTCAATACCTTCCCGGCGCCTTTTCTTTCACTTTGGTTCTCAAAGGGAAGAACGGCAATTTTGAAATTTTCCGTTTCTTTAATAAAATCACTGGCAAAATAGTAGTCAACATTCGGAAAAAATTTCATCAAACTTATCCTATCTATGAAACTTTTTCCCGAAAAACCTCTTCCCGAAGATGGAAGAGATGAAAAAAGTTCACTTATTACCTTCAACGTTAATTTTTCCAAAGATTTTATATTTCCCAGACCGAGTATCATTTTGGTACTGTCACCGGTGCTTCCCACATAATCTCCCCAAAGAATGTTGCCCTCATCTGCAGAGAGTACACGGGCAGAAAGCCCAAACTGAGGATTCTCGTCGGAAACTACTACTATGTCTATCATACCGACCAATATATACGGCGCATCGGTAATTTCTCCGATTTTTGACAGAAATTGCGCATTGACATTGGAAGTATCCCTTATTCTCTCCTCAAGGAGATACTCTTCCACGGCATCGTTTCCTATGACATCATACCCTTTTTTTTCAAGTACACCTGTAATTCCTTCAAGTACGAAATTCCATCCGATTTGCTGTCCTCCGATATTTTCGAAAGGAAGAATAACGATTTTTTTGTCATTTGACGGCTTTTCATTTGAATAAGAGGAAAGGGGGGCAAATGATATAAAAACCATAGCAAAAAATATAATTCGAATTCTTTTAAACATTGTATTTAAAATGTGATTGATATCTAAATCTGTATCTCTCTATTCAAAAAGCGTATTAACAAGGTCTGTAACACATTCTCTTGTAACATAGGGCAAAGACGGTCCCGAAATGCCGAATATTTTCTCGATAATTCCCGAACCTGATTTCGAACCGCTTGAAGACCACACGATTTCCCCGCTTGTTATGTCTATCGCGGCAAGTGAAATTGATATCTCGGCAATGGAAGCACCTCCTATATTACTCGTCCCGTAATGTTCAATCGAACCTTTCATCAGCAGTTGCGTTCCGAGCGCTTCGCCTATTTTCTTATAGTCTTCCTTGCTCATATTAAACAAATCCTCTACCTTCGCTTCCTTAATTGATCTGTTAACCTGCCCTACTTCAACTACATCGACAAACTGCGCCGACAGTATTTCGTTAATCACAACTCTCCTGACCTTTTCGCCGGCATTTGAATCCTGCGTAAAATTCTCTATTGGAAGCACCGCAACTCGTTGAATGAGACTGAAATCATAATTCGGATTAATATAGTTTGCAGGCATACCTGTGCAGGATGTAAAGAAAGATGCATATCCGAGAATAAACATCAAAAGCAAGATTCGTGAAAAAATCTTTTTCTGGTCCATAATATTCCCCGTATTGTTTTTAAAATCTCACATTTCCCTGAACAAAATATCTTGTAACCTCATTGTTATCAAGACTGCGAGTAAGTTGATAGCTTAACCTTATGTCTATCGAGCGATTTACAAACCATCGAAGTTCATAAATCATATTTTCAGAATTGTTTGTGTTTGTAATATCCGAATTTTCATTTGTCCTTGTGTATGACATGAAAGCCGATAATTTGGGAATAATCACCCAGTCTATGGTGTATGCCTGCTGAAAGTTATTCATTTCCGCTGATTTCTGGTAATTATACCGGGCATTGAGATTGAAATTACCGCTTAAGGTATAAGTAAAAAATAAAAATGCGTCATTTGAGAAAACCAGACGGGGTTCATCTTTTCCGTAACTTTTAGCTTCACGCCATGTATATCCGAATATACCCTGAAGTCTGTCCGTCAGGTCAGAGTTTAAATTGATCGAAACCGTATCAACCCTGTTTTTAGTCCCTTCTTCGAATGATTTATTTCTCGTATTTGTATAGGTTAACTGAAAATCGAGATTTCTGTATATATTGGCTTCGAGATTCCAGTTGATTGTCTTGTTGCGCGAAACCTCCTCTGACTCTGTATCGCTCTGATTAATAAGATAATTAACGCTTGTATATAACGTTTCGAGAGGAGTCATTCCCCACGAGAGAGTAAGAATACTGTTGCCGCTATCATCAGCATCCTGCCTTTCGAACTTCGTAAAAGATTGCTGAAAGCTTGAATTGATATCGAAATATTTATTGGGATTGAAAGCAAGTCTCCAGGTCTGCGTTCCGTTTCTCTGTATTCTCGTGGGAGACGCATTCTTGCTTTTCGTGCGGTCCATATTGAATCCGAAGGTTAGATATTCGAGTGGAGAAAAGGAAACATTGGCATTAATGGTCTGAACATTTGATGTGGAGACAATCTTTTTCTCCCGTCCCGAACCGGCAGGTCCCAAAACCTGAACCTCACTTACAAGCGCTTCAGTGGTGCTGTTTGAAACTACAACCGCTTTAACGTATTTTGCCGTAACATCCCCGGGTATTTTTATTTCAAAATCCCTTTCAGGCTGATTATATTGCGGATTCCTGGAAAACTTCACAAGACTCCAATCCCCATTGTCAGACTCCCGCACATATATCCTGAAGGCAAAAAAGGATTGAAGGGAAGAGTCAAAGTTGTTGCTCATATGAATGACAAGCACTTTAGCGGTCTGTGGTGTAAAAAGTTCAACTCCTATGGCAGTATCTTCCCCTTTTTCTCCGCTTCCAATATCTACGACACCTTCGGAAAAGTCATTGTCTATAAGAAAAGACTCGTTTTCAAGCTCTCCTGTTTTCGGGGTTCTGTCATTATTCTTTTTTAGCCCTTTTACCGGAAGAAGTTCTATATTCACATTTTGCGCCGCTGTTGAGCTTTCAATATCAACATCCTGCTCAGATCTTGTCATATTGGAAACGAAACTCGACGATATGGTAAACATCTCATTAAGAAAAGTATCATTATAGGAAAGGTTTATAGTGTTATTGTCCACATTTGAAACAATGCCGTTTATTTTATTCTCATTTAGCTGTTTGTTAAAGTTATAGTTAAAAGTGAATTGATAAATTGAATATCCCACATTCGTCAGGAGTCTGGTATTTTCGGCGCTTCTCTCCCTCGGTTTAAGGTCGTCATATGAGTGATTATCTTCAAACTGAAGAGAAACAGGTAAATTGGGAAAAGGATTGAAGAAAGACCTTATGAAAAAGTTGTTGTCAATATTCTTCACCGCACTGCTTCCGAAATTAAAAATCGAAGTTTCACTTCTCCTGTATCCCGAATTAATGTTATATTTAGGTCCTGAAAAATTAACCTCAAGATAGGGTTGCAAAACTTCATTGGTAGTCCTTTTCTTCACTCCTTCGGTGTTTGTCCTTTGGTCAAACCTTGTGAACCTCAAACTCGAGCGAAGTCTCAACATACTCGTTATGTCTTTGTTTACATTCAAATCGTACACCTGATTAAAATCCGCATTGTCTATTGATTCCTTGCCTGTTTCATTTTCATTGATGGTGTAATCGATGGTAGAAAACCCGTCAATTCCCCACGCAACAGGAACAAATGTAATAAATAAAAAAAAAACTAAAATACTCTTTTTCATAACTTAGCTAAATTTCAAAAAAACCTTAAAGAGATAAAAATTTCACTTTTTTCTTTAATATAGTCATCTTAAAATGACAATATCATAAGGTTTCCTGCCCACATCCGCCTTCCATTCTACAATTTTTGAAAGCTTATTGATTACCGCAACCTCATTATCATTCTGCATCACGGCATAAATCTTGCCTCTGTCCTCATCTATTTCTATATTTCTCACAACTCCCCTTACAGGCAAAGTATGAATAGCAAAGTTTGAAATAGTGTCAAACTGCACAATCCTGTCAGGATACTGCTGAAAAAAATATATTATCGAGGGTCTTCTCCTGTCTTCGGTAATCGCGACAACAGAATTTCCCGTATTAAGTCTTTTTTCCACAGTCAGTGAGGAAGGAGAAATTATATCGACATTATTTGAATTATAGCAGGCAACATAGACTCTGCCGTCATCTCGGTCAACTTTAATGTCCTTCGGAGATGAATCGACAGAGATGGACGATTCAATAATTGCATCCCTTAGGACATCAATCACGCTTACATCGTTTGACCTGCTGTTTGCCACATAAACCCTTCTTCCCCTTCTGTCAACATCGAGGGCAACGGGAGAAACACCAACTCCGATTGTCCTTAAAAGTTGAAAACTGCGCGCATCGACAACGGATACGGAATTGCTCCTGTAATTTGCCGTGTATAGCTTGCTTCCGTCGGGAAGTATCGCTATTTCTTCGGGTCCTGACCCTGATTCAAGGTTTATGTGCTGAAGCACCCTGTTTGAGTTGGTATCAATAACCGATATGCTGTCAGAGCCGGAATTCGCCACAAAAATCCTTGTTCCGTCGGGAGTTGCAACCATTCCCTTGGGAGCGGATTCAACCTCTATTACGGAAACGACCCTTCTTGACGACCTGTCAATTAGTGAAATATTGCCGGACCCTTCATTTGACACATAAGCCATAACACCCCTAACTTCAAATTTCTTGGTGGAAACCTTGAAAATGGGCTCAAAAATATAATTGACCTTTACCGATTTTACAGGATCCCAGTGAATAAAAAGAGGAGTGTTCATCTCAGGCAGAACATTAAATTCAAAAGGAATGAAGACCTGCTTTTTCTCATCCACATCAAGAAGCTCTTTTTCCTTTCCATCCTCAATCATCTTTGCTTCAGAAACTGTAACTTCAACACCTTTATATTTTCCCGACTCCATAAAAATCTCACCGAGACGAACCTGCTTTCCCGTAGTTTTTATTGAATTTATTTCAAGCTGTGGAATGTTTATATCCTTCCATTCATCACGGTCAGACTTTACCTTTACACCTTCAATTGTCATAGTAAGGTTGATCGAAGTTTTTTCAGCACCGTTAAAATAGAGAACTATCTTGCCTGCATCTCTGTTTGTCCTGCTTTTATTCTGAGTCTCCTTCACTGCCGTAATCAATTGTTCGCAGGAAAGTAAATTACAAAGGAAAAATCCGGCAATAAGTAGAATTATTGGAAGATGTGTGAGTTTATCTTTTGTTTTATCTTGGATATTCAACATCGTAGTTTTCATATTTGCCATCGTGGCATTGCCCCCCGTTTGCCTTACAGTTTCCGCCGTTCGAATATTCCTGATAATCTGCGGGACCGGGGTTTCTTCCTATTACTATGAGGTGGGCATCTGTTGTCGAGCCGTGGCTGTCGTGGCACGTATAACAGGGAAATTTTTCTTTTGCCACGTGCTTGTCGTGTTCTTTAAAACGGCTGTACTTTTTAACAGTTTTACTTGCATTGTCATTCGCATAAGTATCATAGCGATGGCAGTTGAAACATATCTCGTTTGAAGACATAGTTCTGCTGCCTGAACTTTGAACATAATTATTTTTAAGGATAAAATTATATGTAGAGCCGTGCGGTCCGTTGACAGTACCGCTGTCGCTTCCGTGACAATCTGAACAGTACATTTTATCAGTGTCTGACCATCCGTTCACAAAGGCATTGGGATTTATATTAAGATTCTTCCCCTGACCCTCTACCGGGTGATAAGAAAGATTGTTTGTGTTGAATGCCACTGATAAATCCGGCTGTCCCGATGGCTGAGTAGTCCACGAGGAGTGGCATTTAAAGCATATTTGATATTCCCTTAAAGGGGTTGAAGTATTAGAAGGTGAAGCATAGGTAAATGATGGCGGATTACCTGCCGACCCGTTGCTTACCTTTATTCGCCCCACACCTTTTAATGAAAGGGGCATCGTGGGGGCAGTGGGCGCCGGCGAATCAACTGCAGCTATATGCGGGTTGTGGCAATCAACACATTCCGCGTGTCTGTTGTTCGTGGGAGTCGTTCCGTAATTTGACGAAGTACCTCCCTCATCCTGAGAATGCCTGCCGTTGTAATTGGTCGCCGGATGTCTGTAAGTTTTAGTAATATCAGTCTGAATATCTGTTGAAGCGGGCCCGTTTGAATCGTGGCAGGTAAGGCAAAGACTTTCCTCTCTTTTTACGCTTTGTGAGGGTATAAGTCCGCTTCCATCCTCATAACCGTGCGGGGAGTGGCAGTTAACACACTTTCCACTGTCTCCCGCGGACCTTGCGGCAGGGTCGGGTCCCGGCCAAAGAGTCTGCGAATCCGTGGCGTGCGAAGAATCTCCGTATTTTGTTGAGCCCTGAAATAACCCAAGCGCGCTTGCGGAATTGTGGCAAGGACTTGCGCCTGATGTAGTAAAGCAAAGCGCGTTTGTGTTTGCTGTGAAGAGGGCATAAGTATTTGCTATACCGCCCGCATTGTGCTCATCGTGGCACTGCCTGCAGTCTGCCTTTGGAATGTTGCTGTCCCTGAGGACACCGCTTCCGGAATCGCCGTGCTTTGTCTGCGTATAAACTCCTCCTGCGTAAGCCGAAAAGGATGCTCCCGCAATAAACGCCGCTAAAGCAATAAAGCTTATGGAAAGCAATCTTTTGTTTCTATAAAATATTTTTTGAATCATTTTCTTTTTTTCCTGCTTTATCATAAATTTCTATTTGTAATGGCATTGCTGGCAGGTCTGAAGCATCGATGACCCGTCTTCTCTTGCCGATGTGGAATCATTATCATATAAAAGTCCGAATTTCTGGTCTGAACCGTGCGCCTTGTGGCAGGAACCGCAAAATACTTCATTGTCGCTTCCGGTTGAGGTGCCCGGTATGACTCCCGACGGTGAAACAACAGGCACCCTTGATGAAAGAGATGAAAACCAGTGCGTCGAGTCAATGTGTTTGTTGTTTGACCCTTCGGACATTGTCACATCTCTCGTGGGATGCCTCAACCACTCATCGCCCGCGGATGCCGTATCTCCCGATGCCGAACCACCCATATTAACGTTTCCTCCCTGACCGTGAATATTGTCGTGACATCCGGAACACCACTCTGAAAGTCCGTCATCGGTAGTACCCACAGTGGTCTGCCTGTAGAAAATATTGCTCGCCGCGTAATGAGTGCTCAAAGGTGAAGAGGATATCTGCTGAATTGCCTTTGTACCGCTGTATCCGCTTCCCTTTGAATAGGTTACTTTTTTTCCTGTTGCATTTCCCGGACTTTTGGTTAAATTCCTGTAAAATTTGTTTCCATGTACATCGTGGCAATGACTGCATTTAAGCCCGCCCGCCGAGTTTCCCGACCACATGCCTCCGGGAGGAGGCGTCGTGATTCCAAGCGTATGCCCCTTGTTTTCAGCATAAGTGCCGGAATCTCCCAAAACATTAATCGCTCCTGCCGCCCTTATGTAGCTATTCGTATTTCCGCCTCTCACATCGGGGTTGTTGGCTTTTCCGTCATGACAGGAAAGACAGAGTTCATTTTCGTTATTCTTCAAAAGCATACTGTAAGGGGCAAGTCCTCCGATAGAGGTATCGGGAGTAGAACTGCCGTCATATTGATGCGATTTTGAGCCGTGCATTACGTGGCAATCTGAGCAGACGAGAGTTGAAAACCTGTGAAAATCTCCCGCGTAGCAGAAAGTTGACAGGCAGAAAAACAACATAATTCCAATTGTTGTAAAATAGCTTTTTTTCATCTTCAAAATCATTTTTGTATTAAATATCAACGTATAAAGAAACTCTCTTGTCCAGAATAAATAAATCATAATAATTGAAAAAAGACAACTTGCAATCGTCAGTAATAACAATAATAAAAGAGGTATTTTTTGGAAAAAAAAGAGAAAAAAAGGGGAGAATATCCTACCTTTTTTATCTGAAAAGTAAAAAAGGCAGGTTTTGTCTGCTAAAATATCCTTTTGAAAAAAAGTTATTTTCTTCAAAACAATCAAATCGCTTTCTTAAAAAAAAGTAACACATCGCTTAAAGAAAGCCCCTTTTAGTTGTCCACATTATTATGGCACTGCCTGCAACCCTTGTTAAAGGACGACTCCGT
>CAZJVM010000013.1:0-51482 GCA_964549305.1 uncultured bacterium | reverse complement strand
GGGCCTGTAGCTCAGCAGGATAGAGCAACGGATTCCTAATCCGTAGGCCGGGTGTTCGAATCACCCCAGGCCCATTTCCTTTTTCTGAATTAGTTTTCAGTTTTTTGTCTGTAATTGTTTTTCATTTACAAAGTCAATTCAATATGCTGGAATTATATCCACAAGTGCTTAATCTGTCACAGACTCATAAAATATCAATTCCCGGGAGGAAAATGATGAAGAAAATTTTCTCTTTGTTTGCTGTTTCGGTTTTATTTATGTCCGTTCTTTCCTGCAGTAATATGTCAGGAGATTTACTCAAGGGAATTTCCGGAAAAAGCGGTGCCCTTGACACCGATACTATCATTGCGGGACTGAAGGAGGCTCTTGAAGTGTCAACGGACAACTCCGTGGCATCTGCATCAAAGCTTAACGGATATTTCAAGAACAAGGCGATTAAAATTCTTCTTCCGGAAAAACTTCAGAAGACTGCCGATACGCTGAGGAAGTTTGGTTTTGACAAGCAGGTTGACGAGTTTGTGGAGAGTATGAACAGGGCAGCGGAAAAAGCGGCGCCTGAAGCCAAATCCATATTCATCGATGCGGTCAAGGGGATGACTTTTGCTGACGCAAAGAAAATTTTAAAGGGAGGCGATACTGCGGCAACGGATTTTTTTCGCAAGAAGACATCTAAACGTCTTTATGATTCATTCAAGCCGAATGTTGAGGAATCGATGAAAGGCGTGGGGGTTACGAATTATTATTACAATATGACCGATAAGCTGAAAAGCCTTCCTCTCGTGAACATCGACACGCCCGACCTTGGTGATTATGTGACAGATAAATCCCTGGACGGACTCTTTTATTTGGTTGCAAAGGAAGAGAAGAAGATAAGAAAGAATCCCGCGGCACGGGTTACAGAATTGCTGAAGAAGGTTTTTGAATAAGAGAAGTACACTTATATCACCCCCCCGCTCATCCCTCCCACGAGGGAGGGATAGTCCGGAGAGATTGAATCAAATAATAATCCTATTTCTGCTTCCTGAGATATTTGAAGAAATCGCTTTCAGTGGAGAGAAGCAGAAAATCCTTTTCAGAGAGAGCTGTTTTATATGTTTCCATTGTTTTAATGAACTTAAAGAAATCCCGTGAAGCAGCGCTTTGATTGTAAGCTTTTGCGTAGATTGCCGCCGCCTGGGCATCTGCCTTACCTTTGATTTCCTGAGCCTCACGGTAGGCGCCTGATTGTATTTTTTTCAGCTCCCGTTCCTTGTCGCCGAGTATCTTGCTTGCTTTACCCTGTCCTTCGGAGCGGAATTTTTCGGCTATTCTTTTTCTCTCCGATATCATTCGTTCAAAAATTTTACGGCGCACTTCCTCTACATAATTGATTCGTTTGAAACGTACATCGAGAAGCTCAATTCCAAGCTCTGCCGTGCGGGGCGCTGCCGCTTCTATGATAGAGCGTGTAAGCTTTTCCTGTCCGAATTCTATGTTTAAAAACACCGTGCTTTCTTCGCCTTCAGTCAGGTCTTCATTTGCTGACGGAGTTCTGTTGGATGAACGCACCACTTCAACGAGATTGTTATTTGCAATGGCGTTTCTTATTCCGCCGTCAATTATGTCGTCAAGGCGCGTCTGTGCCCCCCTTTCATCGCGCACCCTCTGGAAAAAAAGCAGAGGGTCAGAGATTCTCCAGCGTGCATAGCTGTCAACCCATATGAACCTTTTGTCCTTTGTGGGCACCTGATTGGGCGAGCCGTCCCACTCCAAAAATCGTTTGTCAAAAAAATTTACCTTCTGGACCCAGGGAATCTTGAAATGAATACCGGGCTCTTTGATTGGGTCGCCCACCGGTTTTCCGAATTGAGTTATTATAACCTGCTCGGCTTCATTTACGATGAAAGCCGATGATGAGAGAAGAAGGACGATAACTGCGATTATAACCACAAAAGGCAATAATTTTGTCATATTCACTTTTTGCCCTCCCTGTTTAAATCAAACAACGGAAGTATTCCAGACGCTTTCTGGTCCGCAATGAGCTTTCGCCCGACCTTATTCATAATTTCATTCATTGTTTCAAGATAGATTCTCTGCCTTGTTACTTCCTTTGCTTTCATATATTCCCTGTAAACATCGTTAAAACGGGACGCATCGCCCCGCGACTGATTGATTCTTTCAAGAGCGTAACCCTTTGCTTCTTCTATGACTCTTTCCGCCTGTCCGCGTGCCTTGGGAATAACTCCATTATATTCCGCCCTTGCCTGATTGATGAGTTTTTCTTTTTCCTGCTGTGCTTCATTCACTTCGTTGAATGCAGGTCTTACTTCATCGGGAGGAGTTACATTTTGAAGAACTATCTGATCGACCTTGATGCCCAGTTCATATTCGTTACAAAGTTCCTGAAGCTTGTTAGTCACGGCGGTTGCTATTTCCTGTCTGCCCACGGTAAGAACCTCGTTTACAGTTCTGTTGCCCACAACTTCACGCATAGCGGCTTCATTCATATCCTTGAATGTGAGGCGCGCGTTGCGGACTTTGAAGAGGAATTTTTCAGGCTCCTGAATCCGGTACTGGACTATCCACTCAACCACTGCCGCATTGAGATCACCTGTCAGCATCAGGGACTCATCCTTGTAGTTTGCCGATGAAAAATTAGACCGAACTCCCGCGTCCACTGTCCTGAATCCGAATTCCTCCTTAAGCTGTCTCTGAACGGGTACCTTGTAAACCTGTTCTATGCCAAGGGGGAGTTTGAACCGGAGTCCTGGTTCCACTACACGGTTATACTTTCCAAGGCGCAGGATTACACCCACCTCTTCGGGTGCAACGGTAATGAAAGTCGAATAAGCAAAGAGGATGATGAAGGCGAGAAGTACAATCCAGGCGATATTTCCTCCCTTGAAATCGGGAAGTTTGATATTTTTAAGGTTTAAATTTATTTCATTGTCATCCATTGCGACCTCCCGGATTAATGTGATTACAGCAAAAAAATATTTTTAAAGATAATGAAATTATGGTTTGCAAGGTGAAACCTTATAGGTTTTTTTTTAAAGATACAACCCTAATCGGGGAAAAATCCGTCAATTCGCGAAAAGCACTAATCATTGCAAAATAATTTAAGCTGGAATAGAGTAACGAAATTTAAAAATTCAGGAAAACGGAGATTAATGAAGAAAATTAAAAATGTCCTTATCTGGTGTGCCCTTTTGTCGCTATCTGCGCAGATGGTGATTTTTACGGGATGCGCCTTCAGAAAAAAGGAAATCAGTAAAACCGGTGAAATTACCTCGCAAAGCGAGCTTGTAAAAATTCTTGAAACGAAGCAGGAAACTTCCATTGATAATGTAAAAATATTCGGCAAAGGTGAAATAAACGCCAAGGAAGGGAAAAAGAAATTCAAGATTGCAATTCTTTTAAAAAGACCGGGTTATCATAACATTCAGATACTTTCGCCTTTTGGAAATCCCGTGGCAACGATTGTCGGCGATATGGAGAAGTCCTATCTTACCGATTTCAGAAACAGTCGCGTTATTCTGTCAACTCCTCCGGAAAAAATAATGGAGAGGATTACGGGTTTTTCGGGGAGGATTTCAGGATTTATCGACTTTGTGACGGGAAGGATGCCCGTGGATTTTGAAAAGCGAAAAAGTTACAGCGTTGATATTTCTGGAGATAAGTATTTTTACCGGCTTACGGTTTATGATTTTGAGAACAGACGGCTGGAATATTTTATCGACAGGAAGATGTTGACACCTGCAAGAGTGGAGATTTACGGCAAAGGTGGCGACTCGCCCTCAGTGATAACCTATAAAGGTGCTGTTGGTGACGATAGGGGGTTGGAATTTCCCCTCTCTGTAAATTTTATGAATTCCTCGGGCATTGAAACTTTCAGCCTCGTGATTAAGGAAATATCCGTAAATAATGAGCTTACTTCCGAAAAATTTGAATTTAGAAATCCAATGAATTTCAAAATAAAGGAAGTCGAGTAATGAAACCTTTGACTGTTAAATCCCCGGCGAAGGTAAATCTATGCCTCTATGTTAACTTCAGGAGGGATGACGGATACCACGATATTTCATCGGTTATGATTCCGGTGACTATTTATGACATTTTAGATTTCACTCTTACCGATAGCCCCGCAATCGAGGTTTTCTGCCACGGTATGGATATACCCGGCGGTAAGGAAAATATAGCTTATAAATCTGCGGAAATTCTTCAACGGGAATACTCAGTGAAGAAAGGGGTTAAAATCGACATCTATAAGAATATACCGGCAGGCGCAGGGCTTGGCGGAGGAAGCAGTAACGGGGCGACGGTCTTCAATGTTTTAAACGGGTTATGGGATTTAAATCTTTCCGGGGATGAGCTTTATGAAATGGGGAAGAGGGTAGGCGCGGATATTCCCTTTTTTATCAACGGATTGCCTTCGTTCATAGGCGGGATAGGGGATGTTGTAAAAAATATTGTAATTAATTATGATATCTGGTTTCTAATTGTCTGTCCGGACATTTTTGTGAGTACAAAATATATATATAATCATTTAAATTTAAGATTGACAAAAGCCTCTAAAGATATTAAAGGTTTCCTTTCATTAATTGAAAGAGAAGGGGTGTCCCCTCGCTGGGCGTCCGGTTTGGTAAACGACCTTGAAAAAGTAACGATTTCAAGGCATAAGGAAATCGGAGATATTAAGGATTTTCTAAAAAATTCGGGAGCGATTGCATCTCTTATGTCAGGAAGCGGATCTGCAGTGTTCGGTCTTTTTTCCTGTGAAAAGGATGCGCGTTTTAGTTATACAAGGGCGATGGCAAGATATGAAAATGTCTATCTTGCAAAAGGAATTAACAACACATTTTTTAACAGGAGTCAGCAATGGAAATAACGGAAGTAAAAATTTACCCTGTTGATGAAGAGAAGTTAAAGGCGTATGTAACAATTATTTTCGACAACTGCTTCATTGTCCGTGATTTAAAGGTGATTAACGGGAAAACCGGACTCTTTGTGGCAATGCCCAGCAGAAAGAAGAAGGACGGTACATTCAAAGACCTTGCCCATCCCCTCAACAGCGAGACGAGGCAAAAAATAGAACAGAAGATTCTTGAAGAATATAATAAGGAAACATTGAAAAAAGAGGTGCAAACTGTCTGACGAAGTTTTGTTTTACTCCTGCAAAGGAAACCTTTGACGAATATTCGCTTTTGTTTTCTATTGGGGCGTCGTCAAGCGGTAAGACACAGGTTTTTGGAGCCTGCATTCGGAGGTTCGAATCCTCCCGCCCCAAAATTCAATATAAAAGGATTGATAAGTAATGAATAACGGTATTAAAATTTTTTGCGGCAACTCAAATAAACCTCTTGCAGAGGAAATTTGCGGTTATCTCGGGATTCCTCTGGGAGATGCATTGGTAGGGCATTTCAGCGACGGAGAAATCCACGTTCAGATAAACGAGAATGTAAGGGGTAAGGATGTTTTTGTCATACAATCGGGTTCCGCGCCTGTGAACAGGAACCTGATGGAGCTTCTCATTATGATAGATGCCCTGAAGAGAGCTTCCGCGGAAAGAATAACGGCTGTTTTTCCGTATTTCTGCTATGCCCGTCAGGATAGAAAAGTGATGCCGAGAGTTCCCATAACATCAAAACTTGTTGCAGACCTGATTACGGCGGCAGGAGCAAACAGAGTTCTTACCGTTGATTTGCACGCGGGACAGATTCAGGGATTCTTTAACATTCCCGTTGACCATCTTTTCGCTGAACCGGTTCTCGTAGATTATCTGAAGAAAAAGAATTTCGAGTCTCTCGTTGTAATATCTCCTGACGCGGGAGGTGTGGAGAGAGCGCGTGCAATTGCCAAAAAGCTGAAGACATCGCTTGCAATAATTGATAAAAGGCGGGATGCGCCTAATGTGGCAAAAGTTATGAACATAATAGGCAATGTAGACGGGAAGGATGTTATAATCATTGATGACATTATCGATACTGCGGGTACGCTGATTCAGGCAGTTAACGCTCTTCGTAAAAACGGAGCAAAAGATGTATATGCATCCTGCACCCATCCGATTTTCTCGGGACCTGCAATGGAAAGAATAAACGGTTCCGATGTGCTGAAAGAGATAATCGTTACAAATACAATAGAGTTAACGGATGATAAGAAGTCCCCGAAGGTTAAAACGCTTTCGATAGCGGAATTGCTTTCAAAAGCAATTAATAATATACATACGGGTCAGTCAGTAAGTTCACTATTTGTTTAAGAGGATGTTAAAATGCAGATATCAACTTTAAAGGCATCAAAAAGAGAAATAAAGGGAAAGGAAATTTCCAAAAAACTCAGACGGCAGGGTTTGATTCCTGCGGTAGTATACGGAGACGGTGTGAATATTTCCGTACAGATTGAAAGTAAAGTTCTCTCCCTTGCAGTAGCACAAAATCCTTCAGGTCACCCCATAGTAGAGCTTGAAGTGGATGGTTCGGATTTTAATTCACATGTAATTCTCAAGGAAACGCAGAGAGATCCCATATCCGGAAATATTATTCACGTGGATTTTTTGAAGGTAGATATGACAAAGAAACTTTCCATTACTGTTCCCATTAAGATTACCGGGAAAAGCAAGGGAGTTATCGAAGACGGCGGACTTATCAATCTTGTGCACAGACAGCTTGATATTGAAGCGTTTCCAAACGCAATCCCTGAAACTGTCGAGGTTGATATTACCGAACTCAGGCTTAATGAGAGCATACATATTTCAGATCTTAAGCTCAGTGATGATGTGACAATTCTTGAAGAGCCGGGCATTGCCATAGTTTCCGTAGTAGCTCCGAAAGTCGAAGTTAAGGAAGAAGAGGCTGTTGAAGGCGAAGAAGGTGAAGAAGGCGCAGCCGAAGGAGCGGAAGGCGAGGCCAAGGAAGGTGGAGAAGAAGCAAAGGCAGAGGGAAAATCCGAGGGTGGAGAAGCTAAAGACAAAAAGAGTGGTGAAAAAGATTCTTGATTTGTATATCAATAACGTAAATTCAATTTGAAAATTGTTGTTGGAATAGGGAACCCCGGACTTGATTACAGGTCAACAAGGCACAATGCCGGATGGCTTGTTTTAGATTTTTTTAAAAAAAAGTATAGTGTGAAATTTCAGCGCCACAAACTGGCATATTTGTGTGAAACGGATATTGGCGGTGAGAGAATTGTTCTTTTAAAACCGAGGACTTTTGTCAACCTTAGCGGGAAAGCCGTGAAGCATTTTACGGACATCTATGGGGCTGATATTGATGACATAATAGTTATTCACGATGACCTTGACCTTTTGCCGGGTAAGGTTAGAATAAAGCGCGGAGGAGGTCACGGAGGGCATAAAGGCATAAAATCGATAATAGAGTCGATGCGGGGAAAAGATTTTTTAAGAATAAGAATAGGCATCGGAAGACCCCAATTTAAAGAAGATGTTGTTGATTATGTACTTTCCGCTTTTAGAGAAGATAAAGATAAAATGGCAGATGCCATGATGATTGCGGCAGATGCCTTTGAATATATAATTGAAAAAGGAGCAAACGCAGCAATGAATGTATTCAACAGCAGAAATACGGAGGAATTTTAGAAAGTGAAAACATATGAAACAGTAGTGATATTGAAATCGTCGACAGATACGCAGTACATAGAAAAGGAAATTCAGGAGAAGATAGAAGATACGGTAAGAAAAAACGACGGCAAAATATTGAATGTAGAGAAATGGGGTATCAGAAAGCTTGCCTATGCCATCAGGAAGCAGGAAGAGGGATTTTACATCCTCTTAAATTATACAGCGACACCTGAAACAATCAAGGTAATCAGCAGATTTTTGAGAATAGACGAAAATGTACTCAGGCAATTAACTTTGAAAATAACGGCGGAAGAATTAAATGAGCGCCTTAAAAAAGAAGAGGCGAAAAAAACCGAAGAAGTTTCCAATGTTGAACCTCAAAAGAAAGCGTAAATTATGAAAGGTTTTAACAAAATTATTGTGGCGGGAAACCTGACAAAAGACCCTGAAGTAAGATACACGACTTCCGGCGTGTCGGTTGCGTCCTTCCGGGTTGCTGTAAACAGGCAATATACGACCAAGGAAGGGGAGAAGAAAGATGATGTCCTCTTTATTGAAGTGAACGCGTGGCGCAAACTTGCGGATATATGCAGTAATTATCTGAAAAAGGGTTCGCCGGTGCTTGTTGACGGGCGACTTAAAGAGAACAGGTGGACCGACAATGAGGGCAAAGATAGATCGAGAATGCTCATCGAGGCATCGGATATAGTTCTTTTGCCAAGAGGCGATAAGCAATCATCATCTTATCAGGGAAATGAATCTGATGTAAAAGCCTTTGAAGGCGAAGATGATGATGTACCATTTTAATAGAAAGTCTGGGAGAAATAATGGCACGAATTAAAAGAAAAAGATCAAAAAGGAAAATCGTTCATCAGAAGAGATATTGCAATTTTTGTACAAATAAACTGGAAACAGATTATAAAGACGTCAAGAAACTCAGAAACTATATGACTGAAAGGGGTAAGATAATACCTCGCAGGATTTCGGGTAACTGCGCCAAACACCAGAGAAGACTCACTTCGGCAATAAAGAGAGCAAGAACTCTTGCTCTTGTGCCTTTTACCGTTGGAAGATAAGAGAACACAAAAAGGAGTTGTTAAAATGGAAGTATTACTTAAAAAAGATTTCGATAAATTGGGGAAAAAAGGTGAACTCGTTAAGGTAAAAAGCGGATACGGAAGGAATTATCTCATTCCTCAGGGAATTGCCGTTGTTGCCTCAAAGGGAAATATATCAGTAATCGAAGAAGAGAGAATATTAGAGGTTAAACGCGAGGGAAAGAGGAAGAAGGCGGCAGAAGAGCTTTCGAATAAAATTAAAAAAGTTTCGGTAACTATAGTAAGACACGCAGGGGAAGGCGACAAGCTTTACGGTTCCGTTACTAATATGGATGTAGCCGATGCCCTTAAATCTGAAGGTCTGGAACTGGACAAGAAAGATGTTCTTCTCGATGAACCGATAAAAGCTTTAGGTGTTTATGATGTTCAGGTAAGCCTCCACCCTGAGGTTACTTCGGAAGTAAAAGTTTGGGTTGTAAAAGAAAAAGAAGAAGAATAACAATTCAACCTTTTTAATTATTCAATGGAAAATGGCATAAAAGATGCTATCAAAGTCCCTCCATACAGTAATGATGCAGAGAAATCCGTTTTAGGCGGAATTCTGCTTGATAATTATTCAATAAACATATGCCTTGAAGTAATAACTTCCGATGATTTTTTTGTAAAATCCAACAAGATAATTTTTGAAGCAATGGTGGAGCTTGACAGAGAAGGTACCGCCATTGATTTAGTTACTCTCAAGGAATCTCTTGAAAACAAGCATCAGTTGGAAACCATAGGGGGAGCCATTTATCTTTCGCAGCTTCTCGAAGTAATTCCCACCTCAGCAAATATTCTTCATTACGCAAAGATAGTTAAGGAAAAATCCATACTTCGCAATATTCTCAATTCCTCGAGAGAAACTCTTGAAAAATGTTATCTCGAAAGTGCTGACTCCACGGAAATTCTTATGAATGCCGAAAGCTCGATTTCGGAAATTGCGCAGGGCAACATTACCAAGGGTCCCGAAGCAATAGAAAAAATCATTCCGTCAAGTCTTGAGATGATAAATGAGTTTTACAGCAGCAGGGGAAAGGTTACGGGAATCGAGACGGGATTTATAGATTTTGATGATAAAACGGCAGGACTTCATCCCTCCGACTTGGTCGTCATCGCGGGAAGGCCGGGAATGGGCAAAACTGCTTTCTCTATGAATATTGCCCAGTTTGCAGCCTGCGAGAAGGAAGCGAAGGTTCTTGTTTTCAGCCTTGAAATGTCCTCAGAACAGCTTGCAATGAGAATGCTCTGCTCGGATGCAAGGGTTGATATACATCGTTTGCGCACAGGTTTTTTTGACAAGAATATGAAACAGCAATTGCAGCAGCTCAACAGGTCCGCGGGGCGCCTTTCCAAGGCAAGGATATTCATTGACGACACCCCGGGCATTACAATGCTTGAACTTCGCGCGAAGGCGAGAAGAATTAAAAGCGTTGTGGGCGTTGATTTGGTCATCATAGATTATATGCAGTTGATGAGGGGAGAGCGCAGATACGAAAGCCGTCAGCAGGAAATATCCGATATCTCACGCTCTTTGAAAGAAATGGCGAAGGATTTGAATGTCCCAGTTATCGCTCTTTCGCAGTTAAACAGGTCCCCTGAGGGAAGAAATGATAAAAGGCCCATTCTTGCCGATTTGAGGGAATCAGGCGCAATCGAACAGGACGCCGACCTTGTGGCTTTCATTTACAGGGAGGATGCAGCCGGGGAAAATGGAGATAACCTTAATGTGGCGGAAATTATTATCAGAAAGCAGAGAAACGGCCCTGTGGGGACAGTGAAGCTTGCATTTCTCAATTACTGTACTCGCTTTGAAAATCTTAGTCAGAATGAATACGCATAAAAAAAGCCTGTGAAAGAGATGAACACAATTAAAAGTCTCACTAGGGCTGAAATAAATCTCAATTCTCTCGAGTACAATCTGAACCAGATCAGAAAAAGAATTCCCGAAGGCAAAAAGTTATTGTGTGTTGTAAAAGCCGACGCCTACGGGCACGGCGCCGTGGAAGTTACAAGATTTCTCGAAGATAAGGGAGTGGAAGTCTTTGCCGTTGCCTGCCTGAAGGAAGCGGCGGAATTACGCCATGGGGGGGTGAAGTCGAAAATCATAATCTTCGGCGGAGTGATTTTTGGTGAAGCTGAATGTGTAGCGAAATATGATGTTGTTCCCGTAATATATTCAAAAGAGATTGCTTCGGAGCTAAACAAAGAGGCGGAAAGAGCCGGCAGAAAGATAAAAGTTAACGTAGAGATAGACACGGGAATGGGACGCCTGGGCATTTCCGCTTCTGAAACAGACTCCTTTTTTTCATTCCTGAGTGAATTGAAGTATATCGAAGTGGAAGGCGTTATGATGCATTTTGCCGAAGCGGACTCTGTTGACGACGCCTACACCATGCTTCAGTTGTCAAGATTCGATGAATGCAGGGAGAAAATCGATTCCATTACCGGACCAGCTGATTTTCATGCCGCAAACAGCGCCGCATTCCTTAAATATCCCGACACGATGTATGCCTTTTCAAGGATAGGGCTTATGCTTTACGGATATAAACCGTGCATAGATAATTCGACTGATATTTCGCTTCATCCCGTGATGACTCTCAAAAGCGTGATAACTTTTATAAAGGAAGTTAACGAGGGAAATTTTATCAGCTATGGACGTACCTATAAATGTCGCGAAAAGATGAAAATAGCGACCATTGGTTGCGGTTATGCAGATGGTTTGAGCAGAAAACTTTCCAATAATTTTTCCGTTCTTCTTCACGGGCAATATGCCCCCGTTGTGGGAAGAGTATGTATGGACCAGACGATGATTGACGTAACAAATATAAGCGAAGCGAAAATCGGCGATGAGGTTGTTTTAATGGGAAGTGCCGGTGGAAAAATGATAGGCGCCGATGAAATTGCGGAACGAATAGATACAATTCCCTATGAGGTGCTTTGTTCTGTGGGTAAAAGAGTGGACAGGATATACGTCGGCAAGTAACTCTTTTACTTTTTTTCCCTGAAAATAGATTTCCAAATTCTGCGAAGTCCATTTTTTTTGGGGACATCTCTTTTTTTCCCTGCCGAGGAGATTCTGCTCGTTTCACCTGATATTACATTGATGAAGTCACGTGAAACATAGTCGTTGGTAATTCTGATTGCGTTTTTGATGCTTGTGGCATTGGATTCGCCGTGGCATATAACGCATAATCCGTTTATGCCGAGTAGAGGTGAACCTCCGTAGCTTGAAACTACGAGTTTATCAAGTACTTCATCAATGGAATTTTTAGAGAAGAATGAAAAGAGTTTGTTTTTCAGACTTTTTGACTGGTTCTGCGCGTACATCTCGATGAACGTGGTTGCCCACGCTTCAATTGTTTTTAAGAATATATTTCCCGAAAAACCGTCCGTTACGGCTATGTCCACGGATCCTGAGAGAATGTCCTTTGGTTCCACGAAACCTTTGAAGTTAATTTCCTTTTCCGCGCCGAGCATTTCATAGGCATCCTGAAGTGATCTTATGCCCTTGCTCTTTTCCGAACCGTTGTTAAGCAGTCCCGTCGAAGGATTGTTCATGCCCTGAAACCTCGTGCAGTAAATATGCCCCATAATGGCGAACTGTTTCAGCCATTGGGATTTCGATTCCGCAGTTGCGCCGCAATCGAGAAGAAAACTGTTCCCCCGTGGTGTGGGAATGGAACAGATTATCGCGGGACGGGAAACGTCTTTAATAGTTCCGAGGATTTTATAGGCGGCAAACATTACTGCGCCCGTATTTCCGGCGCTTATAAATGCCTCGGCCTTTTCTTCCTTTACGAGTTGTATTCCGGTGCGAATGGAAGACGATGGTTTCGCGAAAAAGGATTCTGAAGGGACTTCGTGCATTTCTACAAACTCTTCGCTCTTTACTATTTGAAGTTGAGACGCAGCACTTCCTGAGGGAAGAATGCGCCTGATTTCATCTTCGTTGCCTACGAGAATAGTCTTTATACCATATTCTTCATATGCATCGAGCGCACCTTCGACAACAACTCCGGGCGCAAAATCACCCCCCATTGCATCTAAGGCAATCATAGTCGTAGCCTGTCAGAAAAAGATGTTAGGATGAAGTTTCGATTTTAACGACTTCTTTCCCTTTGTAATATCCGCAGTGCCTGCAAACTCTATGAGGAAGCTTAGGTTCCTGACACTGAGGGCAGGGAGTATATTGCGGTGCCGTAAGGGCATCGTGACTTCTTCTCTTGTCTCTTCTTGTTCTCGATGTTTTTCTGCTTGGTACAGCCATTGTTTCGTCTCCTTTCAGACACTATTTCTAAACATTTTCTTTTAATTTTGCAAGAACGGCAAATCGCGCATCAATATTCGCGTCAGGGCAGTCACACTTTTCCTTGTTCAGATTTTTTCCGCACCGGGAACAAAGCCCCTTGCAGATTTCCGAACATAGGGACTGCATCGGAAGTGTGAGCACTATCTGCTCACAGGCCAAATCGGCAAGATCAAGAAAGTCTTCGTTTATCACATAGACTTCCTCTTCCAGACTCAGTTCTTTTTTGTCTTCGGCGATATCGCTTTGCCGTAAAGTTACATTGAAATCCGATTCCATAGGCAATTCATATTTTTCAAGGCACCTGCAACATTCAAACTCCATTAAAAATGAAACTTTGCCTCTTGCATTGCCGCTTTTTCCCGAAAGATATACTTCGCCTGAGAAGAAAACAGGCTCTTTTAGCTCGCCTGTGGCTATTCCCTTCATATAGTCTGTTGATATCTTTTCCTCAAAGGAAAGCCCGCATTCGGGAATGTCCCTTAAATCTATTTTGTATTTCTTATCTTTTTTCATGACAACCTACTTGACCGCCTTTTTTCTTTTTTTTGTAGTTCTCTTTTTCGCAAATACGTATTTCAGAACTTCATCCATTGAATCCACAAAAATGTAATTTATCCCCTTTTTTATTGTCTCGGGTATTTCAAAAAGATCTTTTTCGTTTTCCCTGGGCACGATTATCGATTCTATCCCCGCTCTCTTTGCGGCGAGGGATTTTTCTTTCAATCCGCCGATGGGAAGCACTCTTCCCCTCAAAGTGATTTCACCTGTCATTGCTATGTTGTTATTGACCGGTCTTTTCGTTAGCGCCGATATAAGAGCGGTTGCCAGGGTAATTCCCGCGGAAGGTCCGTCTTTGGGAATCGCGCCAGCGGGCACGTGGATATGGATGTCGTTTTTCGCGAATATTGTTTCGCTTATCTTGAAATCCTTAGCCTTGTTCCTTGCATAACTCAGAGCAGCCTTTGCAGATTCCTGCATTACGTTTCCCAGTTGTCCCGTAAGTGTAAGCGCGCCTTTCCCCTTCATCAGGGTCGATTCAATGTATATCAGCTCTCCGCCGGAAGGCGTCCAGGCAAGCCCGGTCGACACTCCTATATCATTTTTCATCTTTTCCGATTCGCGCATAAACTTCTGAACGCCAAGATAATTGTGAATATTTTCAGCCGTTATCTTTTTCTTTTTCTTCTCACCGGAAGCCACATCCTTTGCAATTTTGCGGCAGACCTTCGCGATTTCCCTCTCGAGGTTTCTGAGTCCCGATTCACGGGTGTATCCTGAAATTATTTGTAAAATCGCCGATTCGGAGATGTGGACATGTTTTTCGTTTATTCCGTTTTCATCCATTTGTCTCTGCAGGAGGAATCTTTGCGCAATCTTCACCTTTTCCTCGTCGGTGTATCCCGGGATTTCGATAATCTCCATTCTGTCCTTGAGTGCCGGCGGAATGGGGTCTGTAAGGTTTGCCGTAGTGATGAACATTACCCTTGAAAGGTTGAAGGGAAGTCCCAGATAGTGGTCGGTGAAACTGTCGTTTTGCTCCGGGTCGAGCACCTCGAGAAGCGCCGATGAGGGATCGCCCCTGAAATCCATTCCGAGCTTGTCGATTTCATCCATCATAAAAACGGGATTGTTGAAGCCAGCCTGCTTTATGCCCTGTATGATTTTTCCCGGCATAGCGCCTACATAAGTTCTCCTGTGCCCGCGAATTTCGGCTTCATCTCTTACTCCTCCAAGCGAAATTCTGATGAACTTTCTTCCGATAGCCCGTGCAATGGACTTTCCGAGAGAAGTTTTGCCCACTCCCGGAGGTCCGACGAAGCAGAGAATAGGCCCCTTCATCACTTTCTTTAATTTGCACACTCCCAGGTATTCGAGAATTCGTTCCTTCACTTTTTCGAGGTCGTAGTGGTCTTCGTCGAGAACTTTCTTTGCCTTCTTTATGTCAAGATTATCCTTTGTAGTTTTACTCCAGGGGAGTTCGACGATAGATTCGAGATAGGTGCGAACCACTCCTGCCTCTGCCGCGTCGGGATGCATCCTCTCAAGTCTTTTAAGCTGTTTTTTCGCCTCTTCCAAAACCTCTTTCGGCATTTTCGCTTTTTTGATTTTTGAGCGAAATTCCCTTATTTCTTCTCCTTTTTCGTCTATGTCACCAAGTTCTTTCTGGATTGCCTTGAGCTGTTCCCTGAGAAAATATTCGCGCTGTGTCTTGTTCATCTCATCTTTGGCTTCGCTCTGAATCTTGTGTTTGACCATAAGGACTTCGAGCTCCTTGTTGAGAAACTCTCCGACCTTTTTAAGTCTTTTGAGGGGATTCGTTGTTTCCAGAACATCCTGAGCTTCGTCCACATTGATGTTTAGATTGGAGACAACAAGGTCCGCGAGGCGTCCCGGTTCATCGAGATTATCCGCAACAACTAAAATATCGGGCGGAATGCTCTGTCCCATAGAGATGACCTTTTGAAGCTGTTCCTTGATGTTTCTCATAAATCCTTCAACTTCGGGAGTTTTAGATGGCGGCGCCTGATCTTTTATGAGCCTTACCTTTACATCGAAGCATGGGGCTTCCTGCAGATAGTTTTCGATCTTTGCTTTTGCAAGGCCTTGAACGAGAATCTTTACCCTGCCGTCGGGAAGTTTGAGCATGCGCATAATCATTCCCACAGTGCCGATGGTATGAATATCGGATTTCGAGGGGTTGTCGTTTGCTCCGTCTTTTTGGGCGCTCAGAAATATCATCCTGTTGTCCGAAGCAAGCGCTTTATCCACTGCCATTATAGATTTTTCCCTTCCCACGAAAAGAGGAATAATCATAAAGGGGAACACTACTATGTCTCTTAAAGGAAGCATAGGAAGCTTTGCGGGTATCTTTGCGTCTTCAATATTTAAAACATCGAACATTTCCATTGGAAAATCCTTTATAATATTCAGTCAATAGTTATTTTTTTAACAAGGCCGCGTTTGTTTTCGATTTTTTTTAAAATTACCGTAAGCACTCCTTTAGAATAGAAAGCTTTGACATTATTTGAATCGCAGGACACGGGCAGTTTTACCCGCCTTTTCAGCCATCCGAATTTTCTTTCCATTCTTAAAAAACTTATATTCCCCTTATCAGTCGTTTCATCGGTTTTAAAAACTTTCAGAGTTATTTCGTTGTCCTGTAAGGAGAGGTCCAAATCATCGGCGTTTATTCCCGGAAGTTCAAACTGAATATGAATTTTCCCTTCATTTTCGAAAATATCGATTAATGGGAATAATTGTCCGCCTTCCTCTTCATAGTTGTCTTCCGCTTTTCTCTCCTTTATATAGAAAAATACTTTTTTCATTTTCCCGTTTTCTTTTATGAAGCTTGAGCGGTTTCCGCTTTTTAATCCTGTTTTGCAATGACGGTTTTAAGGTGATTCTTGAAATCAGGCCCGAGGTCTTCTCTCTTCAGGGCAAAATCAACTGTCGCTTTTAGAAAACCGAGTTTGTCTCCCGTATCATAACGTTTCCCTTCAAATTCATAACCGTATATATCCTGAGTATTCAGCAAAGTTTTCAGCGCGTCGGTAAGCTGAATTTCACCGCCCTTGCCCGGAGGGGTATCGCGTAAAATATCGAAGATTTCGGGCGTAAGGATATACCTTCCGATAATTGCCAGCCTTGACGGCGCGTCCTGAGGGTCGGGTTTTTCTACCATATTGTTTATTTTGTGCATCCTGCCGTTGCTATTTTCAGGCGCGATGATTCCGTAGCTTTTTGTTTCACTTTGGGAAACCTCCTGCACGGCGATAATACAGCTTTTTACCTTGTTGTATTCTTCTATCATCTGCTTCATACAGGGTTTTTGTGAGGCAATGATGTCATCGCCGAGAAAAACGGCAAAGGGTTCGTTTCCAACTATCTGACTTGCGCAGAGAATGGCATGGCCCAGTCCGAGAGGTTTTTTCTGCCTCGTGTAGTTGAAGGAAACCATATTGGAGATTTTTTTTACCTCTTCGAGAAGCTCGTTTCTGCTCTTTTCCGCCAATGCCGTTTCAAGTTCTACGGAAATGTCGAAATGGTCCTCAATCGCTCTTTTGCCTCTGCCTGTTATCATTGTAATATCTTCAATTCCGCTTGATATGGCTTCTTCCACCACATACTGGATAATAGGCTTGTCCACCAAAGGAAGCATCTCCTTGGGTGACGCTTTTGTCGCCGGAAGAAACCTTGTCCCTAATCCCGCAACCGGTATAACCGCTTTTTTTATTTTCATACTTATAAAACCTTTCAATCAAAAAAAATGGATTTTATTTTATGAGAAGTTGTACCATATAATTCGAATGGGTGACACGCCATAGTACAGAAAAAACCTTTAAAGTCAAGGATAAAGAGCTTTTTTTGAAACGGCAGACACACTTCACTTTCTAAAGAAAACCCTAGGATAAATGTTCTTAATTTTTATAAAAAATCAAAATATTCGGAAAAAAGGAAACATTCTGTAATTTTTAAAAAGGTGTTGTGATTTTAATAACAAAATTCATAAATAATTCGATTCATATGGTATGAAGAATAAGCGCAGTAAAGTTATTTTAGCCCTTCTCCCGTTTTTTTTATCAGTAGTCTTTACGGGAAGCGTTTGCGGGGAAGAAGTGTCAGTTTCGCCATATTACTCCCTTAAAACGGATATTATAAAAAAAAATTTCCGCAAGCTGAAACACTATCCCCTGAGATTTAATGAAATATTCGAAAAAATTACTGCTGACAGATATATCGGGGCAGAGGCAAAGGGGTATTCACAGGAGAAATATTCCTATTTCAGAGGAAAGCTCATTGAAAATGCGCTCTATCTCGTGGAAAGGGAATCGAGCACCGAAAAAGAGCTAAAAAGCTCTTTGCGGGGGAGCAATATCACTCTTTACGGAATCATAAAGGATGGGGACGAAAAAATAATCGAGGTTTTGAGAATAGAAAAAGGGTGGAATGTTAACATATTTGATGAATTGCCCTTGCCTGAAAGCAAAGGGGAAAATAAAAATGATTTTGGCGATAAAAAGAATCTCCTGAAGATACCATACAAACAGGGTAAGAAGAAATATAAGGTTTATGTCCCTTTTTGAAAACCGGGGAAAGTGCAAATAATATTTGAAATAATTGTAAAGAAAGTGTAAATTGTAAATATGGATTTTGTCTTGACATTAATTCGTTAGATTGATTTAAAGTTCAGATTGTTTAGCCAAAACTAACATCTAACCAAAAAAAGAGGTACAGAAATTGAAGAACGCAAAAAGATATTTTGCCGGTATAATAGCACTTTCTTTAGCTTTGTTCCTTCCGGTTGTGAATTCCTCGGATGCTGCGAAAAAACCCAAGGAAAAAGAAATCCGGAAAGCCGATTTGAACAAGGACGGCAAGACCGATATGTGGGACTATTACGAATTCGGTAAAAGAGTAATGTTCTCACAGGACAATAATCTTGACGGAAAGCCCGACATATGGAAATACCTGAAGAACGAAAAAGAGATTTACAAGGTGGAAGTTGATACGAATAAAGACGGTAAGGCAGATGTATTCTATTACCTCAATGCCGGACAGACGGAAAGAGTTGAAGTTGACAGCAAGAAAAACGGCAAAATAAATCTCATACAGCATGTTGTCAATAACGCCATTATCAAGGAAGAAATCGACAGCAACGGTAACGGAAAAATGGATACTTTTCGCTATTACACGGATAAAAAAATAGCTTCAGTCGATACAGATACCGATGAAAACGGAAGTATTGACAAGAAGGAAATCTACGGAAGTGACGGGAAAGTGGAAAAATTAGAAGTAGACAACAATAAAGACGGGAAATTTGACATCTTTTATTCCTACAAGGGTGGTGAACTGGTTTCAAAAACCGCTGACGTTAATTATGACGGACGCACCGATATTTGGGAATATCATTCAAACGGAAAGCTTTCCAAGAGGATTATTTCCGAAAAGAAAAACGGCATTAAAAATCTCGTTGAGATTTACAGAAACGGCGAGCTTGTTAAAAAAGAGTTAGATAGGGATTTTGACGGCAAAACAGATACCTGGCAGGAATTTCAGAACGGCAAACTTACTAGAATTCTCGTAGATGAAGATAAGGACGGCAATGTTGATTTGTGGCAGTATGTGGAGGACGAGAAAATAGTGAGAATGGAAAAAGACAGCAACGGTGACGGTAACCCTGATGTTACCTCTTATTATTAGAGATTGATATATCACTAATATGGCAAGGTTTTTCTATTCAATTGGCAGAGCATTCGAGTTCTTCGGAATAATTTTTACCGCAATCGCCCTGCTCTTATTCGGTAAAAGCGGTTCTATAAGCGAACCGATGACTGCATTGATTATCGGAGTCTTCTGGTTTTTTTCGGGATGGTTGATAATAAAATTTTCCGTTGCGAAAATGGAAGCCCGGGAAAAGGAAGCAAAGAAATAAAAACTTTTTCTAAGGCAACTGAAAATCAGTCTTTTTGGCACGCCAGATTTCGGATGGAATCCATTAGTTTGTCCGCTATTTCCGTATAAACTTCTTTAGACGCTTCTTTTGATTTCATTTCATGAAATTCCATTGGTTTGCCTATTCTTACTTCTACAGTATTTAAAAAATGTGGAAAAATCGCTCCTTTGGGGAGTATGTTCTGTATTCCTGTATGATACACGGGAATAACGGGTACCTGTGATTCGTATATTACTTTCCCTATACCCCGCATTCCTTTTCCAACTTTTCCGTCAACTGACCTTGTCCCTTCCGGGTGCATCAGGATAGTGCCGTTTTGTGATATTTCGTTTATCTTTTTCATTGTGCGCTCGTTGTGTCGTCCGCGCACAACGGGAAATGCTCCCATTAATGAGAAAAAGATGCGGGCAATTCTGCCTCTGAAGAGTTCCGCTTTAGCCGGAAAAAATACTCTTCTTGGGAAAAAAGTAAATCCGAGCAACCAGGAGTCAAGAGCTGAGATATGATTTGCCATAACCAAAATCCCCCCTGATTTCGGTATTCTCGAACGCCCTTTGATTTTTAATTTGTTGAATACCTGAAAGCACAGGAATGACATTACCACCATTGGGAAGTATGCCAGCCAATAATTCAAAAGATACTTTACTCTGGACATTGAAATAAGAAATTTCAGATAGGAGACTCTTCTTTTGCCTTTGCAATATATTTCATTTTTAAGTCATAAATAGCTTCACTAATAAGCTTTTCTTCATCGGGGGTCATATTATTTACAGTTTTTTCCTTGAGCATATCAAGAGTTTTTATGTTGATATCGGCTACCTGAAGATTGACCTGCGGTTCCGGAGCATCGGGATGAGGCATTTTGATTCCTAAATAAAAACACCCCTGCTGATATAATGTCATTACGTGCATGGAAAAAGTTATTTCAGGAATATCATTATCCTTTCCGGCTTCTTCGAATTCCTTTTTTTCCTGTTCCGAAAATTTTGAACTCTCTTTTTTTCCTTCTTTTACTTCATCATCACTCATTGAAACAGACCTTCTGTCTTTTACCTTGAAGGAATTGTTTTCTTCATTATCGTTATTTTTTGACGCCATCTTCTTTATCTCCTTTTTCAGTTTTAGATATATAAAAATCCGGTTCTCTCCCGAACCAGTCTCTTACATATACCATATCAATAATGGCAATTTCTTTAAAGGATTCATTTTTGCAGTAAGCTTTTATTCCCGATTTATTCAAATTTCCGATAAAGAGTTTACCCAATTTATTTCCTTTTTTATCAAATGCCGTGAAGGTTGCCTTCGGGCGGTTCAAACCACAGCGCGAGAGGTTTGAGGCAGAGTAATCGACAAAATCGTCTGCTTTTACATTTACCGCGACACCGAAGAGTTTCTGAACGGCAAAGGAATTCAGAGGATATTTTGTTTCGTTTACATATCCCCACCAGAGTCTTGATTCATCTTCTTTAAAAGTGATTTCTCCTCTCGTGTTTTTTAGCACAACCTTTCCCATATCGTGAATGTAAAGTGGAAGAACCCTTCTTTCCATAACATCAAGGTCTTTTTCAGGAAGTTTGGGGAGAATATCTGTTACAGCATAGTAAATTCCTTCTCTCCCGTTAGTTGTAAGGAACATTCCTCTGTCATCTTTGACTTTGCTTATATCCACTTCATATAAGTCTCCATTCGCGCCAGTTGCCTTGAAAACTAATGCCGGCCTGTTAAGCCGGTATTTTTTTAAATCATCAGCACTCTTTTCATCACTTACAAATTTTTTTATGGTAATGGAGTTAATCTGGCTGATAAGGGAATACACTATGTTTTCCGATGACCTTCCGTTTCGCGGATAACTTACCGTCCATCGGTCTGATTTTTTTTGAACGATAATTTTGTTTTTACCCCTTTGGACTTCTACTTTCTGTATATCCTGAGGAGGAACCTCTACCAGTTTTTTATTTCGCAATTCATATGGCTGCCTCTTTATGGTAGTTTTTATCCTACCTGTAACATAATGGAGGTTGGGATTGTTTTCTATTTTGACATATACGGCATTTGTCATTACGCTGTCCAGACCGATTTCTGCGGAAACAAGAGGCGCATCATTTGTCCCGCCGAAAAGCTTAAAGGAAAGAGAAGGGTTTTCAAGTCCGTATGCGTCAAGGTTGTCTTTCCACGATGAAATTTCTTTTATGCTTCTTATCTCCGAAAGCGCTTTCAGCAATCCGTCAATCGCTTTTTTATCGCCTTTGTCCTTTAAGGGTTTCAGTATTTCCCAGCTGCCTTTGTCGTTTTTCTCTGCATAAATGGTATTTCCTTCATTGTTAAGTTCGATTGCTTTCACATCTTTCGGCTCAAAATCGAATATTCGCGCAGAATCCTCCTGGATGGCTATGCTAACCTTTTTCTTTGATGAGTCATAATTATATGCGTAGAAAACAGCGCCAAGTAAAAGGACAAGCAGAATAAGTTTTATCACTTTATTCATAGCTTTTTTCTTTTCAGATAAATTATTGCTCCCGTGAGGAGTATTAAGAGGGGAAGGGTAATGACAGATGATATAAAAAGCATATTCCCCTCGGATTTTGTTATGTTTACAGAGCTAAACTCTCTGGATTTGGTTGGAATCACGATTAAGTCTTCCTGCTCCGCAAGCCAGTTTATGCAGTTTACAAAGAGGTCTTTGTTGCCGGATATTCCAAGAAACGCGTTGCAGATAAATTCCGAATCTCCAATGGCAAGAATTTTTCCCGCTCTTGCGTCTTCGGTGGAAACATTTTCGCTGTATATCAGTCCTAAAGATACGGATACTTTGCTGTCTGCATATGATTCGAAACGATAGGGTGTTTTGCGGTTTTTTTCTATCCAGCTTGATGGTCCAGTATTCAAAATCTTGTCAAAGGTGCTGCCGGGGGAAGTTTTTTTAGCGCTCGGGCTAAAACCCACGGGCCTTGCAAGAGGGAAAATGGTAAAAAGCGGAAAACCAGAAACCGCGGGATGCTTCCCGTAGTCCTTTATTATTGTTATAAGAGGGTCGTTTCCGAAAACTCCCGACGGCTCATTTGCCACGATGTACTTTGAAAAAACGATATCTTTTTCTTTCGCGAAATCAATAAGTCTGCCAGAGTAATCAGGGTCAATTAAAAGAACGAGACTGCCTCCGGTTTTTATGAAATTCCGCAGTTCACTGATTTCGTTTTCCTGAAAATCTTTAAGAGGGCCTCCGATGACTACAACGGAACAATTTTTGGGGATTTGCGTTGTTGAAAACAAATCGATATTTTTTACTTCGTAACCTTTGGCTTCAAGAGTTTTTTTAATCAGAGAGTAACCGTTTTTTTCAGTATCCGCCGAAAATATGCTTTTCTCTCCGTGCCCCGACATAAAACAGAGAAGTTTCTTTTTATCCAACCTGATTTGTATTAGCGCGTTTGTGAACGATGATTCGGAAATAGCCTTTATTTCCTTTGTTTTATCTCCCATTTTCACGACGATGGTGTTGTAGGATTTTATATTGTATTTTTTTGCAATCGTAGGGTTTTTATCAGGGTCAAATATTTCATATTCAATCTTCTTTGACCTGTATTTGTATTCGTCAAGAAGGTCACGAAATGAAATTTCCAGATCCGAACCTTCCTGATAAAAACCTACGAACTTTACTTTTGTTTCAAGGGTTGATAAAACTTTTAGCGTTTCCTCCGAAAGTGTGTGCTTCCCGGTCCTTGTAAGGTCAATTCTCACATTATTCCCGTAGCTTAAGAGGTTTGCAACGATAAGTATTATCCCGATTATGATTATGGAAACAAGTGAGATAGTTCCCTCTCCGATTTTTTTGAACAGCCTTCTCTTTTCCCGTATGGCAAGAATAGACAATATTGCCCAAATGGTAAGAATAACAGCGCCTGCGGCGAGTCCGATGTTCCTGTAAAAAATGGTTACAGGGAAAAAATATTCCCACAGAAAGGAAACTGAAGTAACCAGAATTCCTGCCGCAAGAAGAGTATTTTTTATGCCTGAATTTTTATTTATTTCCATTTTTCCGAATCAAGAATTTCAAAGGTTAAATAAAGATTGAATACGGTAAAGCTTACAAGATAAACAATATCTCTTGAATCCATTATACCCTTAAGGGCGTTTTCAAAATGTATATAAAGGGAGAAATAAGAGATGATTTCTCCTATGTTTCCGCCATAATTCTCACCTGTCCACCCGATTAGCCAGAAAATGAATAGGATGGCGAAACTCAGGCACGCGGAGATTATCTGGTTTTCCGTGATACTCGATGCAAGAAGCCCTACGGAAATGAATGCCGCGCCAAGCAGGAAAAGCATAAAGTAGTTAAAAAGCGCGGGAGTCATATCGGGATTTCCGAATATTTTGAGAAAAACCGGATACTGCAGGGTTGAAATCAGCATTATGGCGTAAAATATCAGGCAGGAGAGGTATTTGCCCATAAGGATTTGAAATGTGGATACAGGCGATGTCATGAGCAATTCCATTGTGCCCGAGCGCCTTTCCTCCGCGATAAGTCTCATTGAGATTGCGGGAATCAGCAGAAGAAGAATAATCGAAATGTTTCTCAGCAGAGGGTTTATTATCCAGTCATTCATGCTTATCTCGAGTCCCAGTTGCGGGTATTTTGCCTTAATCTGAAGAAACTGCATGATTTTAAGGTTGAATTCAGAAAGAAAATTGAAAAATAGAAATCCGTTGATAGCAATGAAAAGCGCGAGAATTACATAAGCCACCGATGACGCAAAATAGGATTTCATCTCTTTTTTTATAATTGCCCCGACTACACCCATCTTATCTTTTTCCCGTTTCTTCGGTTACAAGGTTGATGAATATATCTTCAAGACTCAGCGAAATTCTCTTTATTTCCCTCAAACCGTAATTCTTTTCCACACAGTATTTTGCTATTTCCTCGCGCAAATCCTTTTCCTTTTCGGTTTCTATGATAAAAGCATTTTCCTCTTTACCGTCTTTTTTGACGGAAAGTACGTCCTCCATTCGTAATATTTCACTTTCAAGGGAATCAGACGGTGAGGAGAGAAGAAGGTATATCTTTTCACTTCCAAACATATTGCCTGAAAGATTTTTCTGATCATCCGTTAAGACGATTTTGCCTTTATTTAATATGACGACTTTGTTACAGGTCATCGTAACTTCGGGAAGAATATGGGTGCTCAATATAATTGTTCTCTCTCCTCCAAGCTCCGTAATAAGGCTTCTTATATCGGTAATCTGCTTGGGGTCAAGCCCGATGGTAGGTTCATCGAGAATCAAAACCTTAGGGTCATGAATCAGCGCCTGTGCAAGCCCCACTCTCTGCTTGTATCCTTTTGAAAGATTGGCAATAAGACGTTTCTTCACATTTTGTATTCCGCATCTTGAAAGAATGTAATCGAGGCGCATATTGAGTTTTTTTCCTCCAATGCCGTGGATTTTACCTGCAAATTCAAGGTATGAAGATACGGTCATTTCCTTGTAAAGAGGGGGGGTTTCCGGAAGATAACCTATCTGTTTTTTTACCTCGGAAGGTTTTTTAATTATGTCAAATCCCGCAACTTTGGCCTCGCCCGACGAAGGAGGAATGAAACAGGTAAGCATTCTCATTGTAGTGGTTTTCCCTGCGCCGTTAGGTCCGAGAAAACCTACGATGTCTCCTTTTTCAACCTTGAAGGAAATATTATCGACGGCCCTGATATGCCTGTAATGTTTTGAAAGACCTTTAACTTCAATCATTTTTATTCTTATATGTTAAAGACTGCACATAAAAAAACCTTATTAAACATTAGAGAGATGTCCTCTTCAAGAGAAAAATCAATCTTTAATTTGTTAATAAGGATTTTAAACTTTATATGAATATTTGTTTATCTGTTTTAAAAAACAATTTTCTTTAAAAGTCAACACTCCGGGATATCATTTGAATTCGTTTTTGAGCTTTTCGAAAAACCCCTGCTTTTTCCTGTTTGCATTGTTGCTTTCGATTTCGGCAAGAGAGCGAATAAGCTCTTCCTCTTTTTTCGAAAGCTTTTTGGGCACGGTAACGTAAAACTCTACAATCATATCACCGTGCCCTCTGCCCTGAAGAAAGGGCATTCCTTTTCCTTTGAGCTTTGTCCTGTCTCCGTTTTGCGTACCTTTGGGGATTTTGACAACCGCTTCCTCGCCGGAAAGTGTCGGTATTTCCCTTTCGTCGCCGAGAACTGCCTGCGGGAAGCTTATGGGAATCTTGCAATATATATCATTTTCAAATCTCTTGAAAAATTCGTCTTCCTTGACAAAGATAAAAACATAGAGGTCTCCGCTCGGACCTCCCCTCTCTCCGCCTTCACCTTCGCTTCTCAGTCTAAGCCTTGATCCGGTGTCAACTCCAGAGGGTATTTTCACTGAGAGGTTTTTTGTTTTTTTTATTTTCCCCCTGCCGGAACAACTTTTACAGGGGTTTTCGATTATCATTCCTTCTCCGCGGCAGTGAGGACAAGTAGTGCTTATGCTGAAAAACCCCTGTGAACGGATAGTTTGTCCGCTGCCCGAACAGGTGGGGCATCTCGTGGGGTTTGACCCCGTTTCCGCGCCGTTTCCGCCGCAATCGGGACATGATTCAAGTTTTGCTATTTCAACTTCTTTGCTTACTCCCTCTGCAGCTTCTTTTAAAGTAATTTCAATGTCATATCTTAAATCCGCGCCCCGTCTCGGGCCCTGCCTTCTTCCTCTGCCCGATGAGGAAAAACCGAAGAAATCTTCGAATATATCTCCGAAGCTTGAAAAGATGTCATCAAAACCGGAAAATCCCTGGAAACCGCTTCCTCTGAGTCCCTCGTGTCCGTATGTATCGTAAATTCTCCGTTTTTCGCTGTCATTCAGAACTTCATATGCTTCAGCCGCTTCCTTGAATTTTTCTTCCGCCTCTTTGTCTCCCGGATTGCGGTCGGGGTGGTATTTCATCGCAAGTTTGCGGTACTTTTTTTTGATTTCATCGGAAGTTGAATTTCTTCCCACATTCAGCACTTCATAATAATCTTTTTTAGCCAACTTTTTCTTCCTTCCCGGTGTTTATTTTCTCTTTATTTTTACTGCCATAGTTACGCGCTCTTTCCGAAAATAAATCTTTGCCGAGCTTTTCCGCGTTTTTGGAAAGCTCCGCTGATTTTTCATTTATCTCATCTTGGCTCATTACAAATCCGGCGCCCTTTTTGAAGAGATAATAATCGCCGTTTTCAACGGCAATGTTCACAATGTTTTTTATTTCTTCCTTATCATTTGCTTCTATTAAAAAATCCAAAGCTGTATCGAGCATTTCCGCTTCCAAAAATTGTCGGCCGTAAGATTTTAATAATCCTGTATCTTTACTCTCAGAAAAGAGCAGTTTCTGTTTTTCGCTGTAATCGGGCAATGAGTTTTTATTTGCCATCGAACTTTCCTACAATTACCTTTGAGGGTCTCAAAATTTCGTCCTTTATCAGATAGCCTTTTTCAATAACTTCCACCACTTTATTGTCTTTATCTTTTTCCTCAACGGGAGTAGTACTGAGCGCTTCGTGAAATTTCGGATTAAAATCCTCTCCCGCGGATTTTATTTCTTTTATATCATTTTTTTGAATCTTTTGTAAAAATTGGGATATTACGAGTTTTATTCCTTCAAAAAAAGAATCGAAATCCCGGATTTTTTCCGCTGATTCCAATCCTCTTTCAAGATTGTCCAAAACCTCGATGAAATCGCGGGAAAACTCTATTTTGCCTTTAAACACTCTTTTTTCAACATCCTTATTAAGTCTCAACCTGAATTCTTCGGAATCTTTCTGGACACTTCTGAACGCCTTAGATAACTCGAGAAGTTGTTTTTTTTGTTCGTCGATTTCCTCAAGAAGTTTTTCCACATAGGACGGTTTTTTTAATGCCCTATCTTCCGAAGTTGGTTCGGAGGCATTGTCGCTCTCAACTGACGAGCGTTTATCCACCACTTTTATTGGTTCGTCGGGATTTGCGTTATTCTTTTCGTTCTTGTCTTTTTCTTTACGTTTCATATTCTCAATCAATTATTTTTTGGGTTAGGGATGACAAAAATTTGTTGAATAATTATGCCACTATTACTTTTACTTTGGCAGGTCTTAAAAGTTTTCCTTTCAGGAGATAACCTGCCTGCATCTCTTCCGCTATTGTGCCCGCGTTGCCGGACTCGCCTTTTTCCGTTAGCACCGCTTCGTGTATTTCAGGGTCGAATGTTTTTCCATCTGTTTCAACTCTGCTCACTCCTTCTTTTTCGAGAATTTCGTTGAATTGTTTTAAAATAAGCTCCATTCCTTTTTGAAACTGGCCGTTATCATCTATGTTTGTTTCCATATGATTAAGAGCTTTATCGAAGTTGTCTTTAAAATCCAAAAGTTTCTCGAGAATACTCGTCTTCCCCATCAGGTAGAAAGTTTCCTTTTCTTTCTCGGATCGCTTTTTCAGGTTTTCAAATTCGGCTCTGCTTCTTTGCAGCAAATCGAGATATTCCTCTGATTTTTTTTCCGCTTCATCAAGTTGTTTTATTAAATCTTCCAGCTCAGGGTCTTCACCGCTGCTCTTTTCTTTTTTTGATTTTTCTTCTTCTATCTTTATATGCTTAGCCATATTTTTGATTCCTTATAACAAGTTTTGTCTTGGGTTGAAATCAGTGAGTTCGGAAAATTTTTCAAGAATTTCCTTTGATTCTTCGCTGAGATTTTTGGGAATGACGATTTTTACCTCAATGAACTGATCCCCTTTGATTCCGCTTTTAAGGCTCGGTACCCCCTTACCGCTCAGCCTGAATTTTTGTCCCGATTGCGTTCCCGGAGGTACTTTCATTATTGATTCGCCATCTACTGTCGGTACTGTTATTTTCGCTCCCAATGCCGCTTCGGAAACCGTTATGGGTATGAGGCAGTAAATATTATCCCCTTTGCGTTCGAAAAAAGTGTGAGGCCGTATTTTCGTGAGTATATAGAGGTCTCCGTAAGGGCCTCCGTTTTTTCCCGGCTCTCCCTTGCCTGCAAGTCTTACCTTTGAGCCGTTATCTACACCAGGTGGTATTTTTACGGAAATTCTTTCGGATTTGGGCATGGTGCCTTTCCCTGAACATCGTTGACAAAGGGAAGGGTTGTATGATCCTGTTCCGTTGCACTGCCTGCACGGTTCTGACATATTGAAGAAGTTTTTGCCGATATTTGTTTTTCCGCTTCCTCCGCAATTGGGGCATGCAGAGGGCTTGGTTCCGGGTTTTGCGCCTGTACCCCGGCAGTCGGGACATTGCGTTTGTTTTCTTATCTGAAGTTCGGTTTTCAGGCCATTTATGGAGTCCTTAAAGCTGATTTCCATTGGATACTGAATATCTCTTCCTTTTTGAGGACCTCTTCTCTGCTGGCGTCTTCCGGTGCCTTCACCAAAAATATCTGAAAAAATATCGGAAAACCCGCCGAAACCTCCCTGTTGTCCTCTTCCTCGCGCGGACGAAAAGGGGTCGAAGCCCGAAGTGAATCCCTGATGTCCGAGAGTATCGTATTTTTTCTTTTTCCCCGGGTCATTAAGCACGGCATATGCTTGTGAGACTTCCTTAAACCTGTCTTCCGCTTTTTTGTCTCCGGGATTTACATCGGGATGGTATTTTCGCGCAAGCTTCTTGTAAGCTTTCTTTATATCGTTTGACGAGGCATTACGTTTGATGCCGAGAATTTCGTAATAATTCCTGTTTGCCGCCATTTTATTATACCCGGTATAATATTAAAAAACGGGGGTTGATGAACCCCCGTTTTACGTAATTATTTTGTATTGATGGGAATCTTCTTCTGCTGTGCTTCCTTATTTTTGGGCATTGTAACCTTCAGTACACCGTCCCTGCAAGTTGCCGAGACATTGTTTTGGTCAACTCTAGAAGGGATACTGAATGAACGGGAGAATGCTCCGTATGACCTTTCCATTCTGTAGTAGTTTTCCTTCTCCGTTTCATTCTCGAGCTTTCTTTCCCCCTTTATTGTAAGGATATTGTCTTCAAGTTTGATATCGATATCCTTTTCGTCAATTTCCGGCAATTCAGCTTTCAGTACCACGTTGTTTTCCGTTTCGTAGATATCCACTGAAGGGCTCCACAGTCCGTCTCTCATATTCTCATCACCGTAAAACTGTGATTTTGAGAAGACTTCGTCAAAGAGCCTGTTCATTCTGTCCTTCATGGTGACCATGTCCTTAAAAGGATCCCATTTAACAATAGCCATATCCAATCCTCCCTTTAAGAATTTACTTTTCTACTTTAATTTTAATCTTCCTGGCTTGTTCAGATTCTCTTTTCGCAATTTCCAGTCTTAGCACTCCCTTGTCATAATTGGCTTTTACTTTTTCCGGGTCGGCCGAACCGGGCAGTTTAAAGGAGCGTGAAAATGCTCCGTGACTTCTCTCGATGCAGTGATATTCCCGTTCTTCCTTTTTTTTCCCGAATTTTTTTTCACCGCTTATGGTGAGGATGATGTCGTCAACTTTAATGTCAATGTCTTCCGATGACATACCGGGCACATCGAACTTCAGGATTATCTGATTTTTGTTTTCAAAAATATCAACAGAAGGCCTCCAGTTGCTTTCAGAAAAAGGCTTCATATCAGAAAACATTTTTGTCGGCAAAAAGTCTTCATCGAGAAGTTTGTCGATTCTGCTTACGATGTTTTTTTCCATTAAAGGATGCAGTGTCGTAATGTTCATAAGCATTCACCTCCTCTTGTTTAAGTTTAGTTTTTATCTTCAAACTCGGCATCGACAACATTGTCATTTTCGGAGTCTTGTCCGGGGGTCTGTTGGGAATCCTTGTTTCCGTTTCCTGCATTTTCCTGACCCTGCTCTCCTGCCGCCTGCTGAGCGTTTTGATACATTACTTCGGCAAGTTTGTGAGAGGATTTTGTTATGTCATCGATTGCCTGTTTCATTGCCTCAACATTATCAGTGCCTAAAGCGTCTCTGCCTTTTTTAAGCTCCGCTTCGATATTTGTAACTTCTTCTTCGGAAATAGCTGACTTGTTTTCATTTAGGGTTTTTTCCGTGGAGTAGATAAGTGAATCGAGCTGATTGTGAGTGTCCACCTGTTCTCTCTTCTGCTTGTCATCACTTGAGTGTGATTCGGCATCGGAAACCATTTGCTCTATCTCTTCCTTGGAGAGGCCAGAAGAGGAAGTAACGGTAATTTTTTGCTCTTTATTTGTCGCCATATCCTTTGCGGTAACGTGGAGTATGCCGTTTGCATCTATGTCAAAAGTTACTTCAACCTGAGGCACTCCGCGAGGTGCCGCGGGGATTCCCACCAACTGGAATTTTCCAAGAGTCCTGTTTCCCGACGCCATTTCCCTTTCACCCTGAAGTACGTGAATTTCAACGCTTGTCTGATTGTCCGCGGCAGTTGAAAAAATTTCAGATTTTCTTGTGGGAATGGTGGTGTTCCTTTCGATAAGCTTCGTCATTACGCCGCCGAGAGTCTCGATTCCAAGCGAAAGAGGCGTTACATCAAGAAGAAGCACATCCTTTACGTCGCCGCTAAGTACACCGCCCTGAATTGCCGCGCCTATTGCTACAACTTCGTCGGGGTTGACTCCCTTATGAGGGTCTTTTTTGAAGAAGTCCTTTACGATTTGCTGTATTTTGGGAATTCTCGTCGATCCGCCCACAAGTACGACTTCATCGATTTTATCAGGTGTCAGTCCCGCGTCATTGAGGGCTCTTTTCAACGGTTCGAGAGTTCTGTTCAAAATCCCGTCAACCATTTTTTCAAAGTTAGCCTTTGAAAGTTTGAGATTGAGATGTTTAGGGCCCGAAGCGTCTGCCGTTATAAAAGGCAGGTTGATTTCCGTTTCGGAGACTCCGGAAAGTTCAATCTTTGCCTTCTCTGCCGCTTCCTTCAGTCTCTGCATCGCCATAGGGTCTTTGCTTAAATCAACACCCTGGTCTTTTTTGAATTCGCTTACGAGCCATTCGATGATCTTCTGGTCTATATCGTCGCCGCCAAGATGAGTGTCGCCGTTTGTCGCTTTCACTTCAACGATTCCTTCGCCGACCTCGAGGATGGAGATATCGAATGTTCCGCCTCCGAAATCGAAAACCGCGATGGTTTCGTCCGTTTTTTTGTCAAGCCCGTAAGCAAGAGCCGCCGCAGTAGGTTCGTTTATTATTCTCTTCACATCCAATCCCGCGATTTTTCCCGCATCTTTGGTCGCCTGCCTTTGGCTGTCGTTGAAGTATGCGGGAACGGTGATGACCGCTTCCGTTATTTTTTCACCGAGATAATCTTCAGCGGACGCTCTAAGTTTTTGAAGAATCATTGCTGAGATTTCAGGCGGAGAATAATGTTTCCCGGAGATATCGACTTTAACCTCTCCACCTATGTCATCAACTTTATAAGGGACTATTTTAATTTCTTCCGGGACTTCGTGAATCCTTCTCCCCATAAATCTTTTTATGGAATAAACGGTATTTGTAGGATTCGTCACTGCCTGTCTTTTGGCAATTTGTCCCACAAGTCGTTCGCCGTCTTTTGTAAAACCTACTACCGAAGGAGTTGTTCTGCTTCCTTCCGCGTTTTGTATGACAGTTACATCTCCTCCTTCCATTACAGATACAACTGAATTTGTTGTTCCTAAATCAATTCCAATGATTTTGCCCATTTTTACTCCTCCGGTTTATATTTTAAATTGACTTCAAATTTCTTTCGTCGCATAAAACATAAAACATGAGTGTTATATTGTCAAGAAAATATTAATAAAATTATTTAGATTATTTTAATGCAAGATTGAAATGTGGCATAAAAGGTGTTTTTTTCTAAAGAATAAGTTATTGATTTAACAAATGATATAGTGATATAGGGGGGTAACAATTAAAGTGAAATGACATTGATTTTTAAAAATCAGTCGATTATTTTTAGAACTTTATCAAGCTTTCTCACTCTCCCGGTGGTCTTAATTCCTGCCATTTCTCCGGCAGATACCTTCTCGACTGATTCGTGGTCAAGCTGCATTGATTCAACCTTTTGTTCAAAATCGGTAGTGCTTCCGAGAAAATGTATCCTATCGCCTATCGAAAGACTTCCCGATGTGATTTTCAATGCGGCGACTCCTACCTTATTGAAGTAATTATCGACGATTCCTATTTCTTTTTCTTTCATTGGGATTATCCTTTCTGAAAAAGTGGTTTTTGAATGACGATTAACCTCTGTTTATCAGAAATAAGATAATTCAACATTTCTATTTTTCAATATAAACCGGAAACGATGACAGTTGTCTGTAAGTTACTGCATTGTCGACCTGTTAAAAACAATATTTTCCATTTCTTTACCGGTGTCTATGGTAATGATATCCCCTTCGGAAAACTCTCCTTCAAGGAGTTTGAGGGCAAGCGCGTCCTGAATTTCTCTTTGGATGAGGCGTTTTAGGGGACGGGCGCCAAATGATTCGCTGAATCCCTTGCCAGCAAGATATTTCACGGCATTGTTGGTAATATCAATACCTATCTTCCTTTCGCTGAGATATTTTTTAAGGATATTGATCTGAATACCAACTATTTTTACAATATCTTCCCTGCTTAAAGAATGGAAGATGATTATCTCATCGATTCTGTTTAAAAACTCCGGTTTAAAATGTACTTTAAGAGTTTCTTTGACTTTTTGAGACATTTCATCATATTTTGACTCGTCAAGCTCCGTTATCCACTGACTGCCTATATTTGAAGTCATAATTACCACAGTATTTGTAAAATCCACTGTTTTTCCGTGTCCGTCGGTAAGTCTTCCGTCGTCTAAAAGCTGAAGCAGAATATTGAAAACATCCTGATGCGCCTTTTCGATTTCATCAAAGAGTATGACCGAGTAGGGATGTCTTCTCACTGCTTCGGTAAGCGCGCCTCCCTCATCATAGCCAACATATCCCGGAGGGGCGCCTATGAGGCGCGATACGGAGTGCTTCTCCATATACTCTGACATATCGATTCTCACTATGTTTTGCTCATCATCAAAAAGAAATTCAGCCAGTGCCCGTGCCAACTCTGTTTTTCCAACTCCCGTGGGACCGAGGAAAATGAATGAGCCGATAGGGCGTTTCGTATCCTGCAATCCTACTCGAGCCCGCCTAACTGCACGACAGACGGCATCGATTGCCGATTCCTGCCCCACAACGCGCTCGGCGATTTTCTTTTCCATATTGACAAGTTTTTCTTTTTCGCCTTCAAGCATCTTTGAAACTGGAATTCCCGTCCAGTTTGAGACTATTTCAGCCACATCCTCTTCGTCAATTTCCTCTTTCAGAAATTTTTGTTCGGATTGCAGTTTGGCAAGTTCACTGCTTTCCTTTTCTATTTCGTTTTTAAGTCCAACGAGTTCTTCGTAGAGAAGCTGTGCCGCTTTTTCGAGATTTCCCTCGCGCTTTGCCGTTTCCGCTTCGCTATTTACCTGCTCGGTCCTTTCCTTCAATTCGCGTATTTTTGCGATACTCTTTTTTTCTTTTTCCCAATGTGTCTTCATCAAAGCCGACTGCTCCTTTAAATCAGCCAATTCCTTTTTCAGTTTTTCAAGCTGTTCGGCGGATTTGCTGTCCTTTTCTTTTTTGAGAGCTTCGCGCTCGATTTCCATCTGAGTGATTCGTCTTGTAATCTCATCAATTTCCGTGGGCATGCTGTCAATTTCAATCCTCAGACGTGATGCCGCTTCATCGATTAAATCAATGGCTTTATCGGGAAGGAAACGGTCAGATATGTATCTGTCAGAAAGTTTTGCTGCGGCTATTATTGACGAATCCTTTATTTTAACGCCGTGATAGACTTCATATTTCTCTTTCAAGCCCCTGAGAATACCTATCGTATCCTCGACTGAAGGTTCTCCCGTTAAAACGGGCTGAAAACGCCTTTCAAGGGCAGCGTCCTTTTCAATGTATTTTCTGTACTCATCGAGAGTAGTCGCTCCGATGCATTTAAGCTCACCGCGGGCAAGGGCTGGTTTTAGCATATTCGACGCGTCCATCGCTCCTTCGGCGGCGCCCGCGCCTACGAGTGTGTGAAGCTCGTCTATGAAAAGTATCACCTTGCCGTCGGATTCGGTAACTTCTTTCAGGAAAGCCTTGAGACGGTCTTCGAACTCACCCCTGTATTTCGCTCCGGCAATGAGGGCGCCCATATCGAGTGCAACGAGCATCTTGTTTTTGAGTCCTTCGGGAACATCGCCTTCGACTATTCTTCTTGCAAGTCCTTCGACAATGGCGGTTTTCCCAACTCCGGGCTCTCCGATGAGTACGGGGTTGTTCTTAGTCCTTCTCGAGAGCACCTGCATAACGCGCCGGATTTCGTCATCGCGCCCAATGACAGGGTCAAGCTTTCCCTTTTCGGCAAGAGCGGTAAGGTCTCTGCTGTACCTTTTTAGCGCTTCATATTTTTCTTCGGGATTTTCGTCGGTTATTCTCTGAGTGCCTCTGATTTCAACAAGCACCCTGAAAATAGCGTCTTTGGTGATTCCGGCATCTGCAAGAATTTTCGATGCGGGCGATCCCTTTTCATCGGAAATCGATATGAGAAGGTGTTCCGAACTTACATATTCGTCTTTCAGCCTTTCCGCTTCTTTAAAGGAATTATTGAGAATGTTGTTCAGATGCTGTGAGATATAAATCTCCGGCGTACCTGAAACTTTTGGCTTTTTATTCAGTTCCTTGTCGAGCTTGCCGGTTATCTGAAGCGTGTCAACTCCGAGCTTTTCTAAGACTCGCGGTACTATGCCGTCTTTCTGAAGAATGAGCGCGATTAAAAGATGCTCGGGTTCAATCTGCTGATGACTGTTTTTCCCCGCTATTATTCTTGAATTCTCAATCGCTTCCCGCGCCTTGACTGTAAGCTTTTCATACTGCATCTCTGATACTCCCCCCTTGTATGTTTTTTCGCTATCTTTTTATAATTACGGGGCACTGAATGTTCCTCAGCACATACTCCGTGGTGCTTCCCAGAACCATTTCTATGATTCTGCTGTGTCCGTATGCGCCCATAAAAACTAGATCGATTTCCTCTTTTTCCGAAAAACTTACGATTATTTCGTTGGGATTTCCTTCCACAAAGGAAAAAACGGGTTCAATGCCGTAAGAATCTATGTATTTTTTTGAATCTTCAAGTTTTTTCTTCCCCTCTTCGGCATCTTTGCCCACAGTTAAAATGTGCATTTTGGTGCCCGCGACAGTGGAAAATTCCGCGGCAATCTGCATCGCTTCGCTCGCATAGGCGCTTCCGTCGTAACAGAGAAGCACTTTGCTGATTTTCCTGTATGTTGAAGGGGAAAGAAATATGGGTTTTTGTGATTTTCTTATGACAGCATCACTTACAGAACCGAGAAGCCCTCTGTCGAATCTTGCATTCAGCCCCTTTTGCCCTAAAATGATGAGGTCAGAGGTTTTTGCCCTGCCGCATATCTCGTTTGCAATGATGCCCGTATCGATATATGTTTCATATTTTATGTTACTCTCTTCACATTTTCTGCCGAATTCCCCGACGATTTCTTTCCCTCTTGCATAGAGAACTTCTCTCATTTTTTCTGAAAGATTCATATAGGGTTCGAAACCCATCGAGCCGGAAATGTCGTGTACAATAGGCCCTTCGAGGGCTATCAGGTCAACGACGTGCTGTCCGTGAAGCTTTGCCTTAAAAAGATTGGCAAGCCACATAGCGTATTGAAGACAAATGTCACTGAAAGGCGACCTGTCAAGGGGTACCAGGATATTTTTGAACATTTCCTGCTCCTTGTGTTAAAAGTTTGGATACATTTTAAACGGTTGCCGTCGCGCCATCTGCAATATTACGGTTTTCCGGCTTCTTCATTTAAACTGCTAATACTCTATTTTTATTTAAAAATTATTTTATATCCATTCTTTTTTTTTAAAAATAATTGCTCAGATATTCATTGTAAAGATTTTTTTATTTGTTATATTATTAGCCAATTTGATGAGATAAAATTAATGGTTAATAAATCGAGGAGAGAAAAGAAAGATGTCCGGAGAAAATGAAAATATTATAGAAGAACTTGTAAGGGCACTGCAGGCAGAAAAGTTTGCCCACGATTTTTTCCTGTGGGCTCATTCCGTTTCAAATACCGATGGAGTAAAAGAGCTTTTTCTCTTTTTCGCAAAGGAGGAGGAGGCCCATATAAGGCTTTTGAAAAAACAGCTTGAGAAAAAAACGGGACAGGACTGGGATTTGGAGGATTTAAGACCCGAAAAGTTCCCGGGGCTCGATGTCCCCGAAAAAGATGAACTGCTAAAGAGCAATATGTCGGAAAAAGGCGCAATAGAGACAGCCCTTAAGATCGAGGCAAGCGCGGTTAAATTTTACAAAGAGCTTCTTAACCTTTCTTTCGACGAAGAAGACAAAAAATTTTACTCCGATTTTGTCACTTTCGAGCAGGGCCATTATGACCAGTTCAAGAAGAAGTATGACGAGATTTCCGCCTAAGACGCTTGATTCAAGGAAGTAACACTATGTCTATGAAGATAACATATGAAGGAAAAAAAGAGTTTTCCGTCAATGTTAGAAATCACAGATTTGCCGTTGATCAACCGGAAGACAACAACGGCGATAACAACGGTCCTACTCCGCCTGAAATTTTCGCGGCATCACTTGGTACCTGCATTGGAGTTTATGTGACTTCCTACTGCAGTGGGAAGGGAATAAACTGTGAGGGGCTGGCATTCTATGTGAATTGGAAATTTTCCGAAGAGCACGACAGGATAGAGAAACTTTCAGTTGAGATAGTTATGCCCGATGAAAGCTATAAAAAAAGGGAAAAAGCCATATTGAAAGTTGCGGGGAATTGCCTTATTCATAACACTTTAAACAGCGCGCCCGGGATAAGTGTGGGAATAAAAGCGAAAAGTTAAAAAGCGTTAAAAAGTTTTGAGAAGTAAAATTCATATTCTGTATTTTGCTCTCTTTTTACTTACAACAATAATCCGGAGGTTTGTGAAATGGAGTTTAGAAAAAAAATAACACTTATGCTTCTTGTCGTGGCAGTTGCCTGCATTTACCTTGCCGGAGGTGAAAAGCTCAAAAAAGAGTATTTCGATATTAAGTCCGTAATTGGATTGACTCCCGCTTCCACTGAAGAGAAATTCTGGATCGAGAAGAAAGAAGAGAAAACTTCATCTGAAGGCACTTCCCTGATTCCGGGCACATTTGCCGATGTAGCTGAAAAAGTAGAGGATGCAGTTGTCAACATAAGTACCGACAGGGTTATTAAGAGACAGAGTCGCGGAAGGGCCAATCCTTTCGGAAATTCGCCATTCGGAGATGATTTTTTTGACCATTTCCTTCCACCCGATATGCCCAGGGAATATACTCAGCAGTCTCTCGGTTCAGGATTCATAATAAGTCCCGACGGATATATCGTTACCAACAATCACGTTGTAGACAAGGCGGACAAGATAAGGGTCAGACTTTCCGACGGAAAGGAATTTTCCGCAGAGATTGTCGGTAAGGATCCCAAAACCGATATCGCTCTTATTAAAATAGAGGCAGACCATAAACTTCCCCTTATGACATTGGGCGATTCAGATAAACTTCGCGTAGGAGACTGGGTAATTGCAATCGGAAATCCTTTTGGGCTTGAAAGGACGGTTACAGCGGGAATAGTCAGCGCGAAAGGAAGAGTTATAGGACAGGGACCCTATGAAGACTTTATTCAGACCGACGCATCCATCAATCCCGGAAACAGCGGAGGACCTCTCATAGACCTGAATGGGAATGTCATAGGAATTAATTCGGCGATATTTTCAAACAATAATATGGGAGGAACTCCCGGAAATATAGGAATCGGTTTTTCCATTCCCATTAACCTTGCAAAGGATATTCTCGTTCAGATTAAAGCCAAGGGTAAAGTTACGAGAGGGTGGCTCGGGCTTCTTGTACAACCCCTCAATAATAACCTCGCGAAGCAGTTTGGAGTGGAGAAAAAGGACGGCGCCCTCGTGGGACAGGTTACAAAGGACAGTCCCGCCGATAAGGCAGGAGTTAAAAGAGGAGATATCATAACGGAATTTAACGGAGAGAAGATAAAAGATTCAAGAGACCTCTCCATGAAAGCGGCATCTACAAGGCCCGGCACGAAGGTAAAGCTAAAGCTTATCAGGGACGGTAAAGAAAAAAATCTGACAGTTGAACTCGGCGAATTTCCCGAAGACGGCGGGACGCAAGTAGCTGTTTCAAAAAATGTAGAGGAAAGGGTAGGTATTACCGTTGAAAATATAACCCCAGAAATAGCAAAACAGCTCGACACGAATGATTTCGATGGCGTTGTGGTATCCAAAGTGGAACGAGGAAGTCAGGCAGAGAAGAAGGGTGTAAGAAGAGGCGATATAATAAGAGAGGTAAACAGAAAACCCGTTAAAAACACCTCTGACTTTGAAAAGGAAATGAATAGCGCAAACCTTGCCGAAGGTGTCTTGTTTCTCATCGAGAGCAAGGGTATGACGCACTATGTAACGATAACCGAAGAATGATTTTAAACAGAATACACTGGCTTTAAACAATTTAATAAATGGGAGATATTGGTATTATGGAAATTTTACAAGGCGGCGAGTTTGAAAATAAAATCAATTCATTCATTGCAATAGACAGTGATTCCGTAAACATTACCGATGAAAAGGTTCTCAGGGAATCGGGTGTTGACCTTTTGATTCACAATGCTGTTTTCAACGAAGAAGAAAAGGAAAAAGCGCGTTGCCGCTGGATTATAAGGGAGGCGGCGCAGTCCCTCGGGATATACCCCGCGTCCATTCAGGGACTGTATATGGCAAGAGCGCAAAACAAATACAAAAGCAAGACAGTGCCCGCCATAAATATAAGAGTCCTTACCTATGATGTGGCAAGGGCAATCTTCAGAACGGGGAAAGCCAACAATTCAAATGCCTGTATCTTTGAAATCGCAAAGAGCGAAATAGGTTACACCTTTCAGCGTCCCGCGGAATATTCCGCCTGCGTGCTTGCCGCGGCAATCAGGGAGGGGCACAGAGGTCCTGTGTTTATTCAGGGCGACCACTATCAGGTTAATGCGGGAAACTTTAAAAATGACAGAGAAAAGGAAATTGCAGGCCTGAAAGCGTTAATAAAGGAATCGATAGAAGCGGGTTTTTATAATATCGACATCGATGCTTCCACGCTTGTGGACCTTTCAAAGGAAACGATAGATGAACAGCAGCAGCTTAATTATGAGATAACGGCCGAACTTACTTCCTATATCAGGGAGCTCGAACCTGAAGGAGTTACTGTTTCGGTTGGCGGTGAAATAGGCGAAGTAGGAAAGAAAAACAGCACTCCCGAAGAATTGCGCGCATATCTTGACGGATATGTAAAGTGTCTTGAAAAGTCGGGGGGGAAATATGCGGGCATATCTAAAATAAGTGTGCAGACGGGAACGAGCCATGGTGGAATACCTCTTCCTGACGGAAGCATTGCAGAAGTCAAACTTGACCTTGAAACCCTCGGCAATCTTTCCAATATTTCAAGGGATGAATACGGACTCGGAGGCGCGGTACAGCACGGCGCGTCGACTTTGCCAGAAGAGGCATTCGGAAATTTTCCCGAAAGAGAAGCTCTCGAAGTTCATCTTGCCACGGGTTTTCAGAATATTATTTATGACAGCAGCAGTTTTCCCGCGGAACTAAAAGGCAAGATTTACGATGCCATAGTCGAAAAATTCGGTTCTGATAAAAAGGACTCGGAAACGCAGGAGCAATTCATCTATAAAACGAGAAAAAAGGGTTTCGGCTTGTATAAAAAAGATGTTTGGACTATGCCTTCCGATAAACTGGAAGCGATTATGTCCGAGCTCGGCGCAAAGTTTGAACTTCTTTTCAAGAAGATGAATTGTGTTGATATGACGGGCATTGTGACCGAATCCGTTAAACCGGTCAGAGTGAAAGCCGGTAAATCTTTTTAAAACTAAGGATTCACTTTCCTTTTAAAGTTTTTTTTCGTTAAAAGACCGGAGATATCCCTGTTGGTGCGGATATCTCCGATAATTTTTAAGCAGGAGAGCAGTGTCCTTTCAAATGAAAAAAAATCCTCGCGCCGAAATCGAACAGTTTCTCGCGTTTATGCCCTTGGCGGTAGCTCTTTTAGACAATAAACAGAAAGTGATTTTTGCCAATCCGTCATTTGAAGAGTTGATGGGGATTTCTTCTCATTTTATGGGAGAGAAAGACGCGGGAAGACTTTTTTCAGCCAATCCTCATATCCTCAAAATTATAAAAACATCAGGGGAAAGCAGAGCGGTATATTCGGAAACAAAATCATTGCTTTACAGGTGGGGAAAAAAACCTTTGCCTGTGGAGATTTCAGCGGCGCCTGCGTCTAATATGGAGAGTTTCCCCAATGTGGCGCTCATTTTGATAATTAAAGATAAGTCAACTGTTTCTGAAATAGAAAACCGTGAAGAAAAGAATGAGATGATAAGGAATATGGAAACGTTTTCCCAGTGGCTTATTCACGAAATACGAAATCCTCTGGGTTCGATTAAAGGCGCGGCGCAAATGATTTCAAGAGACAGGAATATGGGCGCTTCATCAAAGGAGTTTGTTGACATTATACTTTCCGAAGTGACTCGCCTCAACCGGCTTTCCGGAGAAATTTCTTTTTTTATGTCGAACAAAAAATCGATTTTTGAGAATATCAATATTCATTCCATTGTTGACAGAATATTGAATATAATGGCTCTGGACAGCGCTTTCGGGGATGTGGTTTTCAGGAGGGAATATGACCCCAGTCTGCCGGAAATAATGGGGAATGTAGATGAGCTTATACAGCTTTTTCAGAATATACTCAAAAATGCCGCTGAGTCGCAGGAATGCAGAGGTGAAATAGGGGTGAGAACCAAATATTTCAGGACTTCCGCGGCCATTAATTTAGAAACAGGAAAGCACGGATTTGTGGCAGTGGAGGTAATTGACAGCGGTGCCGGCATTCCTTCCCATATAAAAGAAAAACTTTTTGTCCCCTTTTTTACAACCAAGAAGGAAGGGACGGGATTGGGGCTTGCCATCTGCCTTAAAATCGTAACGAAACACGAAGGAAGCATAGAATTTGAAGAAAGAAAGGAAGGAGGTACTCTGTGCCGCGTTTTACTCCCTTTTGCGAAAGACTGAAAAATGAAAAGTAACATTCCTAAAGTTCTCATAGCCGACGATGAGCAAAATCTCACACGAATTATGGGAAAATTTTGCGAAGAAGAGGGGTATGAAACTCTTGTGGTAAATTCCGGCAAAGAAGCCCTGGATGCCCTTGAAAAAACTGAATTCGACGTGGCCTTTATCGACATCAATATGCCCGATGCCTCGGGATTCGATGTTCTTCAGAAGGGAAAGGAATTAAACTCCGGATGCCATTTTATTATAATGACGGCAATGGACAATATGGAAAACACCATTGAGGCCATGAAAAAAGGCGCTTACGACTATATTTCAAAGCCCTTTGACATAGAGGAAATAACCTTCCGCATCGAAAAAATTGTAAAACTGATAGACCTTAAATCCCGCGTAGATGAACTTCGCACCGAAATCATAGGAGAGATTCCCAATGATTTAATTGTTGGGAAAAGCCGTAAAATTCAGGAGCTTTTCAAGTTTATCGGACGCGTAACTTCAAGCGATGCAACAGTTTTAATAACGGGCGAAAGCGGTACTGGAAAAGAGCTTGTGGCAAAGGCGATTCATTACCACAGTCCCAGACTCGGTAAACAGTTCGTAAAGGTTAACTGTGCGGCGATTCCTTCGGGAATAATAGAGAGCGAACTCTTCGGACATAAAAAAGGTTCATTCAGCGGCGCATATGAAACAAGCATCGGAAAATTTCAGGCGGCAGACGGCGGTACAATTTTTCTCGATGAAATCGCAGAGATTGATTATTCCCTGCAGGGGAAGCTTTTGAGAGCGCTTCAGGAAAAGACTATCGAACCTGTGGGAGAAAGCCTTGCAAGAGAGGTCGATGTAAGGATTATCGCGGCTACAAACAGGAATCTCGAGAAAGCGGTTAAGAACAGGGATTTCAGGGAAGACCTTTATTACAGACTCAATGTTTTTCACATTGATGTGCCTCCCCTTCGGGAGAGAAAAAGCGATATTCCGCTTCTTACCGAACATTTTATAAATAAACACAGGGAAGAACTTCTTTCGAATATCAGGTTTGTTACCGATGAGGCGCTTGATTTACTTACATCCTATAACTGGCCGGGAAATGTTCGCGAACTTGAATCAACTGTTTTACGGGCTATGATGGGTGGAAGAAGCGAGTTTTTGAGCGCGGACGATGTTTCCTTTTCCCTTGATTCATTTTCGCAGGAGAGAAAGAGCGGTTTTGAGGATGCGGTGAATGAGGCTGTCGATGTGATGCTTGCCAAAAAGAAGGAAGGAGATGTTTTTTCCCGTTTGTCGGAAAGATTCGAAAAAGCAGTTGTCCACAGAGTGATGGGAAAAACAGGGCATAATCAGAGCAGGACGGCTTCCATTCTCGGTATAAGCAGAAACACTTTGAGAAAAATACTCGGCAGAAAATAAAACACTTCTCTCTCAGGCAATGGAGTATCGCCCGGCAATTTCCTGTATTTCCTTTAAAACTATTCGTATTATCTGAAACAGAGGCACTGCAAGTATCATTCCCACGATACCGAGAAAATATTCACCTACAAGTATGGCCATTAGGACGATTACAGGATGAGTCTTTATGGCACGGGAAATTACAAGAGGGATGATTACAAGGTCATCAATGAGTCTTATGACAGCAAAAAGAATTATTACCTGAAAGACTGAGGAAAATGTGCCCTTGTCAAGAAGAGTCACAATTATGGCAAGAAGGCTTCCCACAAGAGGGCCTAAATAAGGCACAACATTTATTACTCCAACAACTATTCCAATGAAGAGAAAGAAGTTTATATCCAGAAAGTAAAGGCCCAGAGTGGAAAGCATTCCCACTATGAAAGCTTCGATTATCACCCCGCCGAGATAAGTTTCAATCTGCTTGTTGATTCTGTAAAGCAGATTTACGGAAACTTCGAAATAGCGGTTTGGTACAAAACTTATCATATTTTTTTTGATTCTTCTGCTTTCAAGGACCAGAAAAAAAGAAAAGAAGGGCACGAAGATAATGATTGAAATAAGTCCGAATACGGTAGACAGTGCTGGGATGTCAAGTATGGACGAACTTATATAGGAGAGCGCCGAAGGGATTATTTTTTCCACTATATGGATGCTGTCAAAGAAAGGTAGTTTTTCCCGCAGATAATACTGAATGTTATAGAGACGTTTTTCTATCGATTTTCCCGTTTGCTGAATTCTCACCTTGTATTCAGGGAGTTTCATCTTTATCTCGTCCACCTGTTTTATAAAAAGGGGTCCGAGGGCGGAAATACCTGTTATCAAAGCGCTTCCTAAAATAGTGAAAACGATTATAACAGCGATTATCCGTTTAAATCCCAGCATTTCTAAGGCGTCGATTACAGGATGAATGACATATGAAATTACCGTGGCAATGAAAAAGGATACAAGAGGTTTCCTTACATAATAGAGAAAAGAAAACGCGAAAACAAAGAAAGCGACAATGAAACTGATATCCCTCGTAAGGTATTTTTTGGGATATTTGACGGGTATTAATATTTTTTCATTCATTGTTTTAATTTGGTCGATTCGTTTAAAAGCGCAGTCAGTTTTCGCACTCTTTTGACAAGTTTCTCCCCAATATTTTTGAGTATTTTATAACCGATAATCGGACGTTTTTTCATTAGCTCGTCAATGTCGTATTTAAAAATTCCCAGAAGTTCGGATTCTCCTCTTGAAATTATGGAAGATGGCCGGGGTTCATCGTCAAAAATACATATTTCTCCCACTATATCACCACTTGTATAGTTTTCTATTACTTCGCCCTCTTCTCCCGGTTTTCCTATGACGAAATCAATGTGTCCTGATTTGATGATGTAAATGGCAAGAGGAGGTTCGCCTGCCTGCGCAATTACTTCCATATCCTTTACGGTTCTTTTATGTATTATGCCTTCGACTTCGTTGAGCTCTCTTTTTGTCAGATTTTTAAAGATAGTAATTTCGGACAGATAATCTCCGGAAACCATAAATCCTCCTTTATTTTTCTATAACAAAAAAATTTTACCTTTTAATTTTTTCATTAGTCAATCTCTTTTAATCCTGTGGAAGAAGTTTTAGTGATTTTTAAGGATTATTATTTGGATTATTCCTGGAATAAACTCAGCATTTTTTTACTTATCATTAAGACTTTGCTAAAATAAATTTCCATGAAAGAAGGAAATGAAATCAGGTTATTAAAGTCAAAACGCATTGAAAAAGAAAAAGGTTTTTTGCATTTTTTTACTTCGCGCACCGGCGGGAAAAGCGAAAATCCTTATTCGTCTTTAAACCTTGGGTTGTCATCGGGAGATGATACTGAGGATGTCCTTGAAAACTGGAGAATACTTGCTTCTGCAACAGGCATAGAGATGGCGGAAACTGTAATGCCAAAACAGGTGCATTCCGATGGCATATTGCTCGTCGGAGGATCGGAAGATTTCCGCAAGAAGTCAGGCCGGTTCAATCCTCCCGAAGGGGATGCTGTAATTCTTGCCTGCAGAGGGGCATCTGCCTCTGTGATTACGGCAGACTGCGTACCTGTTATTGTTGTATGCAGGAATGCGGCAGTGGGCGCGGTTATTCATTCGGGATGGAGAGGTACGGCATTAAATATTGCGGGAAAAACAGTCAGGGAGATGATTGAGAGATTTTCTATTCGCCCAGATGAGATAATTGCGGCAATAGGGCCTTCAATAGGATTTTGCTGTTATGAGGTCGGGGAGGAAGTATTTGTCAAATTTAAAGAACTCTTTGGGAACAATGAAAAAATTATAAAGGAAGAGAATGGTAAATTCTTTGTTTCTCTGAAAGATGCCGTTTTCTCGCAGATCAAGGAGGAAGGAGTTCTTTTGGGAAATATTGAAATATTTAATATTTGCACTTCCTGCAAGAGCGAGTTATTTTTTTCATACAGAAGAGACCGGGGAGTGACAGGGAGACAGGCGTCTGTGCTTAAAATTTTGTAAACGAATGGCTGAGCTTACATTTCATTGCTTTCGGACATTGCGTCGTCAATGTCACCAAATCTTCTGTGATTTGAATAAAAGAATATTATACCGGTAATCACGGCAAGCCAAAGAGTGAAGCATCTTATGAGAATCGTTGCCGCCACTGCAGATGATTTGCCTATTCCTCCAAGCACGAGCATTCCCGTCATACTTGTTTCCATTACGGCAAGTCCTCCCGGAAGCATACTGAGAGCGCCTATTATTGTCGATATGGAGTATATAAAAACCGCTCTGAAAAGACTGATATTGCAGTCAAGTCCGTCGAGAATAAAATAGAAGGCAACACATTCGCAAAACCAAGAGGGTATGCTGATAGCAGTCGGTTTGAAGATGTTTTTCAAAGACAGAAGGCTGACGGCGCTTTCATAGGCATTTTCAATCTTCGATGAGTATTTTTCCACGAATGATATTTTTTTGAAATACTCGAGCATCGAGATAAATATCTTTTCCTGTCCGATTATAACCACAATGAGCACTATGAGAATAAGCCCAACGAGAACGACATTTTCTCCGTAGTGAAAGGAATATGCACCTACACTCGCGAGAATGCAGAATGCGAGAAGATCAGTTACCCGCTCGGCGAGAATTATGGGAGATGACTTTGATATGGAGATTGAATCTATTTTTTTTAGAAGATAGGATTTCAGGACTTCGCCGAATTTACCCGGGCTTACCGTCATAAGAAGTCCGCTCATAAATATCATAAAGCTGTCTCTTCTGCCGGTTTTTATCCCGAGGATTTTCAGATAGTAATCCCATTTAAGAAACCTGACTACATAATTGAGAAGCACCATCACTATGACAACAGGTATGTATTTCCATGAGAAATCAAGAAGCGATTTTTTGAGTTCAGGGAGTTCGCCGTATAAGCTTAAAGCCGCAAAAACCCCCGCTGAAAGGATTATAGATAAGGTAACCCGTTTTCTGAATTTTCCTTTTTTTGCCATTTTCTCTTTTTAATTCTTCTTTCAGGCAAGCGCTCTTAATTGCCCTTGACCTGTAAAAACGATTATATCGATTAATATTTTTTACTTTAAAGAAAAAGTCATATATAAGGATATTTATGTTCGGTTTAAGGTCAAAATTTATTAAAGTTTCACTCGTCTATCTGCTTATAGTGCAGATATGCGGTTGCGCGCCGAGGTATCAATATACCGCCCTTGCGCCCGTGGAAGGAAAGTCACGCACTGCCCTGGGTGAGTATGAAGCGATAAAGGTGGGAGAAACGGCTTTTAATCTTTACAGGTGGAATATAAAATCCTTTGCAAAAGACCTGGAGAATGAAGGGAAACTTGAAAAGGAAGACAAAAGAGAAATCAAAAGGCTGAAAAAAGCCAAATATCCGGTTTTTCTCCTTGTAGTGGAAAAGAAAAAGGAGGATGTCATTACAATTGACCCTTCGGGCATCGAAGCGGTATTCTTGTCGCGCTTCGAAGAAGATACGCAGTCAAATCTCAGGGAAATAAAAAAATCCATATCGGAAAACATTCTTACCGAGAAGGTTATAAATCTCGAGGGTGAGGAAAAATCGGCTATTTACATTGTTTTTCCCTATGAAGTTGAAGAAGAGCATATGCTGAGAATCGATATGTCCGGCATTAAGATAAACGGAGAAGCAACTGATCTTCAATATTCTTTCCATGCTACTGATACGTGGGAAGGAAGAAAGAGAGTCTTGCAATATACCGGTTTGGGAATAGGCACAATTGCCGTAGTGGTGGGTGTTATCACTTTTATAAGTTAAACTTCTCTCAAAGGGTTATTGACGATAAGTACGCCTTGTTTTTTTTCTTCCAGGTAGAAAAATCAAAAGAAGCAGTACACCGGAAACAAAACCGCCGATATGGGCATACCACGCAATACCTCCGCCTGAATCGGCAAGGGCAACCTGCATAAAAAACCACAACCCGAGTATAAGTGCGGCAGGCACGGGAATAAGCCTTATAAATATGAAAAGGAAGATAAGCACCCATACTCGCGCCTTGGGAAAAAGAAAGAGGTATGCGCCGAGAATGCCCGATATTGCGCCGCTTGCGCCTATTATGGGAATGGCGGAGTCGGGAAATACGGAAATATGCACAGCAGATGCCGCAATACCGCAAAGCAGATAGAAGAATACGAATCTTGTATGTCCGAGTACATCTTCAACATTGTTTCCGAATATCCAAAGATAAAGCATATTCCCGCCAATATGGAGAAAACCGCCGTGCATAAACATCGATGTGACAAATTTGCCCAAAGATGGGATTCCGGAAAGATAATCAGAGTTTATGGAAACGAAAAAGTTCTTTGGAATAAGAGCTGAACTTATTATGAATTGCCCGATTTTGCCGCCAAGCGAAAGCTGATAAATGAAAACGGCAATGTTGGCAATGATTATTAATATAGTGACAAAGGGGAAATGCCTTGTGGGATTATCATCCTTTACGGGAATAAACATTCTTTTCTACCTGATTTCAATTGGGACGGGTATGAATGTAAGCAGGAAAACAATGAGAATCGCTCCCGCAATCATCTTGCGCTTATTGTCAAGAGGTATGTAATCGTTTATGGGAGGTGGATGCCTGAAGCCAAGGACTATGAGAAGAATTGCCCAGACAAACCATCCTGACCAGACAAATCCAAGCACTAAAAGAGAGGCAAGAACGATTTTACCCCACACTTTTGCTCTGTCTCCCATTACCGAGTAGATTATATGCCCGCCGTCAAGTTGTCCGGAAGGTAGAAGGTTGAATGCCGTAACGAGAAGACCGAACCACCCCGCAAAGGCAATGGAATTTAGCATCAGGTCGTGTCCTTCGGGCAACGGACCCTTGATAATAAATGAGAGAGCAGAAAAGAGAAGCGAATCTCCCAAAACGATTCCTTCCTTTCCCGTTACAGGGACAACCTCGGAGGTTGCTATGCCTATTATGCAGGCGGGAATTGCTGTGGCAAATCCCCAGAGAGGTCCCGTAACTCCCACATCGAAAAGGGCTTTTCTGTCGGGCATTCTTGCCCTTATCTTGATTATGGCGCCGAAGGTGCCGAGAATGAATGGCGGTGGGGCAGGAATGAAGTATGGGAGAGTCGCGGGCACCAGATGTTTCCGGCACATCCTGTAATGGCCGTATTCGTGGGCGCCCAAAATGGTAAGCAGAGTGAAGGAGTAGGGCACTCCCAGCCATATTTCGCCTATATCTTTAAGAGGATTCCCTCCTTCGAAAAAAGCTCCCATAAAAAGGGTGGTGCAGATTGTCGCAAACAAAAGACTGCCGTGAATTAATATTTTTTTCATTCCTAAAGAATTGCTTTTTTAATTTTTAATGTTTTTACATTGTTTTCTTCGAGCAATGTTTCAGTTTCACTTTCAGTTATGAAACCTCCCGCGGGAGCGCATTTTTTTTCCTTTATTGCTCTAACTATATCATCCATATTATTTACCGGAGTGCTGAAAACGGTGACATATCTTCCGATTCTTCTTACTGAGTGGGCATCACTTCCCGCTATAAACGCGCAATCGAGTTTTTTCATATCGTTGATTGAAATGAGTATCTCTTCCCTGCCGTAATTTGAATTGAGTGTTTCTACGCCATGAAATCCGTAGAGATATATATCGTCACGAAGCCCGAGGATATTCCTTCTCGGATGTGCCGCGACGGCAACTGCGCCTTCGCAATTGACAACCTTCAAAAGTTCGTCTGCGGGCAGATATTTCCCGATTGGCTCATTCATTCCGTAAATGAGCACATCTGCTTCCCTTCCGTCGCTACCTTCAGTGCGTACTTCCTGCCCTGTAAGGAAAAGAGGACCCTCTTTCCCTGATATGTCGTTAAGCTCCCCGATTTCCTCCTTCGGCCAAATACTGCCGTGCTCAGTTATTACTACGCCGTCAAGTCCTTTCGCTTTTGCCGATTCTATTAAATCTTCAGGCAGGAGGTTGCTGCAATAGCTGTATCTTGAAGTGTGCACGTGCATATCAAAGATATATCTTTTCATTTTTCGAAAGCCAAGAGTTTAAAGTGTAATTCATTTTTCGGATTACCGCGTCATTGTGCGGCAATTTCAAAAGCGCCTTCTTGATATTATTAAAAAATATCTGTACGATTGACAACAAAATTAAAAAAAAAGCATACAGGTTTTATCTGTTTAGTTTACAAGGAGGAAAAAAGAGTGAAAATTAAATGGTATGGTCATTCATCATTTCTGATAACAGGCGATGACGGTTTAAAGATAATAACCGATCCCTATGAACCGGGTGGTTATGACGGCGCAGTGGGATATGGAGAGATTCCCGATTCTGCGGATATCGTGCTCTGCTCCCATGATCACGCGGACCACGGTTATACTCAGGCAGTCAAGGGAGATTTTCAGGTCATAGACAAGGCGGGAACCACATCGGCAAAGGGAATCGATTTTAACGGTGTCGAAGCATATCACGATACTGAAAAGGGAGGACAGAGAGGGACTGTCATTATCTTTAAGTTTGTCGTTGACGACGTAAATATATGCCACCTGGGCGACCTTGGTCATGAAATAGACGATGAAACGGCATCCAAAATTGGCGAAGTTGACCTACTGCTTATCCCGGTTGGAGGAATGTTTACGATTAACGCAAAAGCAGCAGACAGAGTAATTGAAACCATTAATCCCAAGATAGTGATTCCTATGCACTACAAGACCGACAAATGCGGTTTCCCTCTTGCAAGAATAGATGAGTTTATAGACAGAAAGAGAAATATATCTCTCATGGCATCTGATGAAATTAAGATAACGAAGGAAACGCTTCCAAAGAGGCAGATGATAATGCTTCTTGACCACGCTTTATAGAATAATCGCAGTTTAATCCTTTTTTAAAGACAGGGGAAACAGGATGAAAACGAAAAGTAATGTGGGAACTATGTCACCGGAAGAAATCGATTCATTTTTAAAGGAACAGAAGGTAGGAATATTGTCTCTTACAGACGGTGATTCCGCTTATGGCATTCCTCTTGCCTATTTTTATGATAATAACACGGTCTATATCACTCTTGGTCCTACGGGGAAAAAAATGGGCTATGTTGAAAAGAATAAAAAGGTTTCCTTTTCCGTTTACTGGGTACCACAGGGATATCCTTCGTCAGGCAGAGGTTGGAAATCGGTAATATGCGAAGGCGGTTTGGAAAGAATTACCGACGCTGAAGAATTAACGCAGGCAGTTCGCACCGCGGAGAGGCATATGGGAATGCCCGAAGGCAGCATGAACAAGATTCTCGAGATGACATTGAAAAATACCGCACAATCAAACTTCTGGAAAATTCCTGTTGAATCAAAGGGTGGCAGAGGAGTCGAAGAGTTTAAAGAGGAATTCGAAGAATAATTATTTTTTCTTCTTCATAATGTCATCTATGAAGGGTTTTGCACATTCGGGGCAAAGTCCGTGTGAAATCCAACCGCCTGATTTTAGATTGTCCATATTTTTTGCGGATACCCAACTACCGTCCCTGAGTCTAACCTTTGTGCATACCGAACAGGCAGTTAAAAATTCTGAATTGCCGAATGTGTTTTCGATGATATTTTTCAGTTTGCTGATTTCCTCTTTTACGTTTGTTACGCTTTCCATCAGTTTTGAGATATCCTGAATAATTTTCAGGAGAAGGTCGTCCTTGACGAGTGAATTTGTGAAGAAAACATTGATGGGGTTTCCGTTGATGTCTACTTCGAGATTCACATCTTTCATTGTTTCGCATTTTCTGCAAGTTGGATTTTCGGGATGCATTACCGACCAGCATTTTCTGTCCTGTATTTCATCCATTTCGGTATCGAATAAATTCAGGAAATACCTGTTGGCATAGACGATGTTACGGTCTTCGTTTACAAACATTATTCCCGAATTTACTTTGTCAAATAGTCCGGTGACTCCGGCATCAAAGGCATTTGCTATTTTTTCCATTTTCAATCCTCCCTCGCATCATCAA